>JAGUZM010000400.1 GCA_020060805.1 Deltaproteobacteria bacterium
AAGGTCGGTGGTCGTGATGCCTTTGAAGTTTTTCGGCTCGATCACAAAAGCGCTGAGGCCCCTGCTTTTCGCTTCCTTGTCCGTGTAAGCGTAATAGATGAGCGCGTCAGCCACCGAGGCGTTTGAGATCCACGTCTTATACCCGTTGATCAGCCAGTGATCCCCTTTGTCCTCGGCCGTGGATTTCATGGCCATCACGTCCGAGCCGGCGTTGGGCTCGGTGATCGCAAAGCCGCCCACCCATTCGGCGCTCACCAGCTTGGAGACGTATTTCTTCTTGAGCTGGTCGCTTCCGTAGGTGAAGATCGTGTAGGCACAACCGAGGGCCTGCATGTTCACCTGCACCCGGAGAGAGCTCGATGCGCGGGCGATTTCCTCGGTGAGGATCATGGCCGCCAACCAGCCCATGCCGTTCCCCCCGTACTCCTCGGGAATCACGGTGCCGAAAAAACCGAGCTCGCCCATGGGCTTGAGCGCCTCCTGGTAAGGGAAGTAGTGTTCTTCGTCCCACTTGTCTGCAAAAGGAGCGATTTTTTCCGCGGCAAAGTCGCGGGCCATATCTCTCAGCATCTGCAATTCTTCGCTCAATCGAAAATCCATGTTTGTTCCTCCTTATTGATCGTGGTGCTGACCTCCCATGCGCCGTGGCACAGGGTTTTGTGCGGAGCCTCCCCCTGCGGGGCGGGCTGAACCTACGCACCGATCCGATGACATGACGATCTATAGTTGATCGGGAAGGGAATGGCAACAAAAATATTCACATTGTAGCTATAGTTTAACTGTGCCTTTGAGCCTGGCCCACAACCGGGACTTGATTTTCTCGCCCTTCAGTACCCGTTCGACACGGTCACGGTCCTGAGCACCCCCGAAGAACTCAGTGCGAACGGTTCGGGCGATGGCGGTTTCCGCAGCGCGCATCGGGTGCTTTTTGAGTTGACATCAAGCGGAGGGCCGAATATTTTGGTGTATTCTTTTTCGGAACTTTTTCCGCGTAATGCCCTGCGTGGCGGGGCGGGACGAACACTTCCGAGACGGGAAGCGCAAAGAGCGAATGAAAACTGAGGAGGAGTCGGATGGAACCAGTAACCATCAATCCCAGGCAAAGCAAGCTCAGGGTCGCCCCGGAGTGGGCTGATGTTTGCTTTACCTGCGGAACATGCGCCGGCGGCTGCCCGGTGACAGGCGTGGACGGTCTTGACCCGAGAAAAGCGGTCCGCATGGCTGCTCTTGGTTTGGATCAGGAACTGATCGATTCACGGTGGCCATGGATATGTACCCTTTGCGGCCGGTGCGAGTACGCCTGCCCTCAGGGCGTGGAAATCCTGAAGATGATGCGCAGGGCAAGGGGCTTGCGGGAAAGGGAGAAAGTGCCGGGGCCGATCCATAAGGGTGTTGTGATGGATCTTGAAAGGGGCAACAACCTCGGCATCCCCCAGACAGACTTCCTTTTTCTCCTCGCCGACCTGAGCAGGGAAATGGAAGAAGAAGGTTTCCCGGGTTTCTATGTCCCCGTGGACAAGAAGGGGGCAAACGTCCTGGTGACGATCAATTCGAAGGAGCCTTTCGGCGAGCCGGATGACATGAAGTTCTGGTGGAAGATCTTTTACGCCGCCAAGGAGGACTGGACGGTTCCTTCCACCAACTGGGAGGGGGTCAACTGGGGGCTTTTCTCCGGAGACGATGCGTCCATGAAGGTCTTTGTGGGCAGGATCGTCGAACACTTGGAAAGGCTCGAGTGCAAGACCCTTCTCTTGCCGGAGTGAGGCCACGCCTACTATGCGACCAGGCTTGGTCTGCAAAACTGGTTTCCTGAGGTGTTCAAGAAGTGCCGGGTCGTTTCAGTCCATGACCTCCTGAAGGAATACATCGAAACGGGCAGGATAAAGCTCGACAGATCCATCCATGAAGAACTCACCACCTACCACGACCCCTGCAACTACGGGCGGAAGGGGCAGAAGGCGTTCGGTCACGGGTACTTCGATGAACCCCGATGGATCGTCCAGCAATGCTGCGAGCACTACCAAGAAATGTACCCCACCCGGATGAACAACTTCTGCTGCGGCGCCGGCGGCGGGGCATGGGCCATGCCCTATTCGGATGAGAGAATCTACTACGGCCGGGTAAAGGCCAAACAAATCAAGGACACGGGTGCGAAGATGGTCGTGGCGCCGTGCCACAACTGCCGCGACCAGATCATGAAAAGTCTCAACAAGGAGTACAACCTTGGCATTGAAGTGAAGTACCTGTGGGAACTCGTCTCGGACTCTCTCGTGGTCGAGCCCTGGAGCGAAGAGGAGGTGGAGAAGGCTCACGCCCTGAGGGATGCCCAGTACGAAAGGGACGAGATAGAACTGGAAGAGGAGGAGGGGGAAGAGGAGTAGATTCAGTAGTCCTTCGGCCTCTTTTTGATCTCGAAGGGGACGTCGAAGACCTCCAGGAGGGCGTTGATCGTTGCGTCCAGGAACTGCCCTTCGATCACGCAGGAGACGCTCGAAATGGAGGTGCTGATCGCCAGGGAGTTGACCCCCAAGGTGGCCAGGGACGAGAACATGAGGCCGTGAATGTGAGGCTTCTCCCGCAGGTGGGGGCCGAAGACCGTGATCACGGCCACATCGGGCGTGTAGGAGATGGCGCCCGCATGGATGTTGGCCTTGACCTTTTCCATCGATTCAAGGGCCTGATCGAGGTCCTTCTGGTCGATGACGAGGGCGAAGTTGCCGCAATCGTCGAGGTCGTGGCTGCTCGCGATCAGTTCGATGTTGATTCCCTTTTCTCCCATGGCGCTCAGAACCGTCCCGGCAACGCTCGCATGATCGGGCACGGAGAGCACCTTGACGAGCGCCCGGCCGTCGCTCTGCATGATGCCGCCCACCTTGATTTTGGCCGTCCCTTCCTCCACGTCTCCAGCCCGTCAGTCCCAGCTTCTCTGGTCGTCGATTTTCTTGTGCTGATCCGGAATGGTTCCTTTTGACACGATGCGGACAACGCCCTTGATCGTCAGCCGCTCCTTGATGTCCCGCTCGATCCGGGCCCTAATCATTTCGGCTCGTCTCGTCTCTTCCTTCAGCTCCACCACGAAAGTCATGACGTCCACGTGATCCTCCCGGGTGATCACGACCTGATACTTGTAGACTTCCGGGTAAAGGGCAATGACCTCATCCGCCTGCCAGGGGTGGATGAAGGTTCCCCTCACCTTTGCCGCCTGCTCGATCCTACCGACGATTCTGCGGAGCATGGGCCCTGTCCGGCCGCACGGGCAGGCATCGGCGCTGAACATGGAAAGATCGCCTGTGGCCATGCGGATCATGGGGTAGGACCCGCTGAAATTGGTCGCCACGATTTCCCCCGTCCCCCCGGGGCTTACCTGCCTCCCCGTTTCGGGATCGACCACTTCAACGATGATGTTCTCCGGAACGTGGAGCCCTGTCTTGTGTCGGCACTCGTAGCCGATGCAGCCGATCAGCACGGTGCCGTAAGCTTGCCTCACCCTCATCCCCGTCTTCTTCTCGATATTGTCGCGCAGGGAATGGGGAAGCATTTCAGCGGCGACCAGGCCTCTCTTGAGGCTAAAATCCTTCCTGAGATCCAGCCCCATCGCCTCGGCCCGCTGGGTCAGGGTCATCAGAAAGCTCGGGGTTCCGATGTAACCGGTCGCCTTCAGGCTCTGGAGGATTTTGATCTGCATCAAGGTGTTGCCCGGCCCGGTGGGAATCATGGTGGCGCCGATCATCTTTGCGGCTTTGTCGATGATGAAGCCGAAGGGCCAGAGGTGGTAATTGAAGGTGTTCAGGATGGAATCACCCGCCTCAAACCCAGCTCCGACAAGAGCTTCGGCCCAGGAGGAATCCTCGCCGTCCACTTCTCCGGGCTGCACGATGAACCCGGGGTTGATGTAGATCCGTCGCACCCTCGGCGGGTCTTGGGCGACTTCAAAGCCCCCGAAAGGGGGTGCTGTTTTCTGGCGCGATACGAGGTCGGCCATGCGAAGGATGGGCAGCTTTTCCAGATCCTCCAGCCCTTCCATGCGGCCAGGATCGATTCCGGCCGCGGAAAAGATCTCCCGGTAGGCGGGGGAGCGCTGAAAGGCCAGTCTCAATGTCCTCAGGAGTTCCCCACTGAGCCTGGCTCTTCGCTCCTCCTGTTCCCCGGTCTCCCGGGCTTTGTCCCAGAAACGCTCTTCCCTTGGCGATTGGACCATCCTCTTTTCCCCTCCCGGTCTACACCCTTGCTCTCCCTTGAGCCTCTGTTCCAGGTCAGTCTTTCTTGACGACCGTCGGGACTTCAAAGCAGTCCCGGATCGCCTGAAGCGTTTGCGCGATCTTATGGGTCTGAACGACGCCTCGTATCGAGGCGATCGTGCAGGTCATGGCGATCAGGTCGATTCCTGCTTCGGCAAAGGTGCTGAGCAGTTCGCTCGCGATGCCGTAGCGATCTCCGAAATGGGGTCCTGTCATCGAAAACATGGCGACGGGTTGTGTGCCTGCGACCTGCATGCCCAACCCCATCTCCTGCAGCACCCCCAGGCGTGCTTCCTTCCCTGACCGGGGCAGGCAGAGGAAAAGGCGAACTTTTCCGCGGTCCTCGGGGCCGGAGGCGAGAAAACTGAGGTCCAAACCGCGGGAGGCGAAGGATTTCAGGGCCAGGCCAAAAATGCCGATCCCTTCCCTGGCCACGTCGATAGTGACTAGGTCCTGCTTGTCCCGATAGTTGAGCCCGTAGACCTTCGGCCTTTTTTCCTGATACGAGGCGACCACCTCCTTGTAAAGCTTCTCCTTCCCTTTCTGGGCCAGTTTCCAGTCGCTCGGCGTTCGGTAGGCGCTGAAGCTGAAGGGCCCGAAAAGAGCGTCGCTCGCGGGGGCGAGGAATTCCTCCTTGAGCACCACGGATACGGCGGAAGGGGAGTTGGCGAGGGCCTCGCACTCCAACCCTCGGCCGGCGAGGGTCTCGAACAGGGTGCCTGCGACGGCCGGGTTGTTCTTGTGGGGGAAAAGAGAAAGGACGGCGTTTCTCGGGTCGGCCTGAAACATGTTCCCGAAGGCCGTTCGGATGAACTGAAGGGTCCTGTCGCCGTCCGGTGCCTCGACAACGGCGATCAACCCCCATGCCCTGCCGTTGTACACGGCGGTCAGGTAGGGGAGGTTTATTTTCTCGGCGGCGATGGCCCTGAAAAACCCTGCGGGAAAAGCCTTGTCCTCAGGGGAGGCGATGGTGGAAATCCGCACCACATCCTTCAGGATTTTGAAGCCGCCGAGGACAGGCAAGGCCGTCATGAGTCCTTCAACTCCTGCAACCCTTCCGCACAGAAGGTCAGAGAAGGTTTTTGACCGCCTCCCAAAGACCCTCCGTGTCCACGGGTTTGGGGATGTAATCATCCGCCTCGGTCGCCATCCCGTCCGCGTGGGAGTACCTGGTGCTCGGGACCGCTTCCCCCACGGCTGTGAGCAGGATCACCGGGATATCGCGGGTCGAGGGATTCGCCTTGAGCTCTGCGCAGAGGACGTAGCCGTCCTTGCGGGGCATCATGATGTCGAGGATGACCAAGTCCGGCCGGCGCTGTTTGATGGATTCTTCTCCCTCTATGCCGTCATAGGCCATGCCGACTTCGCAGCCCTTGCTCTCCAACATCATCCCGACGGTTTCGACCAGATCCGGATCATCATCCACAACCAAGATGTACTTCTTGCTCATATTCAACCCTCCTCACAGAAACGCTCTATATCTATTCGCTGTTGAGTTAAAACCCTATACCCTGATGTGCGCTTGAACACCATCCCCGCCGCCGCCAGCATCCCTCGCGGGCATTGCACGGGGAGGGACTATGACACGGTCGGCCTCGGATGGAGGCCCGCGCTTTCGACGATTTCCGGCACTTTTTCTTCCCACTCGATCGCCATGACGTGGAATCCCCGGACCCCCTCCACGTCCTTCAACCGCTGGATCGTTTCCACGCAGATCTTGACTCCCTCATCCGCCTGCTTTTCCTTGGCCACGCCACCCATCCTTTTGACGATCTCATCGGGCACGTCCATCCCGGGAACCCGGTTCTTCATGTACTTGGCCATCCCCACCGATTTGAGGGGCGTCACCCCCGCGAGAATGTACACCTTTTCGTGGAGGCCCCGATCCCTGAGGAGTTTCATGTAGAGCTCGAATTTTTCGATGTTGAAAATGCACTGGGTCTGGATGAACTCAGCGCCGGCGGCAACCTTTTTCGCGAGCCGGGGAACCCGGATCTCGAAGGGATCGGCAAAGGGATTGGCCGCAGCACCCACGAACATCCGAGGGGGCCTTTCAATCGCATCGCCGCCCAGGAATTTTCCCTGGTCCCGCATATGGCGAACGGTCTGGAGGAGTTGCATGGAGTCGAGGTCGAACACGTTCTGGCCTTTCGGGTTGTCGCCGAAGATCTGATGATCCCCTGAAAGGCAGAGGATGTTGAAGATGTCAAAAGACGCGGCGCCGAGGATGTCGCTCTGCAAGGCGATTCGGTTCCGGTCCCGTGTGACCATCTGGAGGATGGGTTCCAGGCCCATCAGTTTCAGGTGAATCACCGAAGCGAGGCTGCAGAGGCGGGTCACCGATGTCTGGTTATCCGTGATGTTGATCGCGTCCACATGGTTCTTGATCATTTCCGCTTTCTTCTTGATATGGTGGGCGTCGCTCCCTCTCGGAGGGCCGCATTCCGAAGTAACCGCGAGATGGTCAGCCTTGAGAATCCGCTCCAGTTTGCTCGGTGTCTTGATTTCCGCGCTCATCTCACATCCTCCCTTACGATCTTGCGGGGCCCTCCCGCACGTTCGGTGGACCAGTCTTTGATGGGCATCATTTCTTCATAATCGGCCAGCTTACCCAACTCACTGAGGCGGTCGATGATGATCTGCCATGCGCAATCCAGTTCCTTGCTGATTTCGCACTTCCCCTTGGTGGAGCCGCCGCAGGGACCGTTGAAAAGCCTCTTGGCACACCGGGAGACAGGACATATGCCCGCGGTCTTGGCCAGGATGCACTGGCCGCATCCCTGACAGCGTTCCGTCCACACGCCCCTTTCCTGGGTGACACCCATGAAGGAGGTATCCACGCCCGGAAGGACCGGGGTTCGGGTATACTTCTCGGCCGTGAACTGGACCCCCACGCCGCAGGCGAGGGAGAGGACCGCATCGTATTGATCGATCGTCTTTCTTAGCTCTTCCAGGTACTCATGGTCACACTGGCGCTCCAGGGTCACTTCGTCGATTTTGACATCCTTTCCCTGGTTCATGAAATACATGCGCAGGGCCGAGGCGAGAACGGCCACCTCCTTTTTCCCTCCCGCCTCGCAGACGGTGACGCACTCGTTGCAACCGGCAATCAGGATTTTCTTGTAGTCCCTGAGCTCTCCGATGACTTCTTCAATCGGCTTTTTCTTCGCCACGATCATCTGTTGAAACCTCTCTTTCTTCCCTTTCCTCAGGCAGTGAGTTAAAGGACGAAAATATACCCCCCCGCATCATGCGGCCATCTTCTTTTTGGATGCTTTGATCGGGTTCCGCCCCAGGGCCAAGATCTTCTGGGTCATCTCCTGCGCGATCTGGACGAACCGCGGGGCCTCGCTCGACGAGAGGTTGTACATCTGCACCCTTTCTCCTCCCACCCCGATCTTCTCCAGGATCTCCCGGGCCTGTTCGACCCTTTTCCGCGCTCTCAGGTTTCCGGTGGTATACTGGCAGGCCCCCTCGAGGCATCCCACCACGTAAACGCCGTCCGCTCCTTTTTCAAAGGCCCTGAGAAGATGAATGATGTCCACCTTGCCCGTACAGGGGAGAAGGATGATCTTCACATTGCTCGGGTACTGCAGCCGCATCGAACCTGCCAGGTCCGCCGCTGAATACCCTCAGAACTGACAACAAAAGGCGACGACAATCGGCTCAAAACTCTCCATCAAAGGACTCCCTCCAGCAAAGCATCGACTTTGCTTAACACCTGGTCATCTTCATACCAGTTGAGTTGAATCGCTTTTGCAGGGCACTCGGCCGCGCAAACGCCACAGCCGCGACACAGGGCTTCATCGATTTCGCTCACCCCGTCCTTGTTCATCCTGGGAACGCTGTACGGGCAGACCCGGACGCAGATGAGGCAGGAGGCGCATTTCTCCTGATCCACCGTGGCCGTGACGGCGGACAGGGTGATTTCCGACTGGGAGAGGAAAATGGCCGCCCGGGATGCGCTCGCCATGGCCTGGGATATGGACTCTGAAATGAGTTTCGGACCGTGGGCGGTGCCGCACACGTACACGCCGTCCGTCGCCATGTCCACGGGGCGCAATTTGACATGGGCTTCCATGAAGTACCCGTCCTTGTTCTGCGCCAGTTTGAGGATGCTCGCCAACTCCTCGGTGTCGGCGGCCCTCACGCCGGCGCTCAGGGCAAGGATGTCCGCAGGGACCCGGAGATTTCTCTGGAGCACCTGATCCTTGAAGGTCACCAAAAGGCCTTCCGTGCCGGCCGCCACCTCGGGCGGCTCGTTGCGATCGAAGCGGAAGAAGTGAACCCCTTGTCTTCTCGCCTCCCGGTAATAGTACTCAAGCTCGCCGTAGGTTCGGATGTCACGGTAGAGGATGGAGACTTCAGCGGCCGGGTTGAGCTCCTTGATGGCGAGGGCGTTCTTGACCGCCGTCTGGCAGCAGACCCGCGAGCAGTTGGGATAATCGTCGTTCCTGGAGCCGACGCATTGAATCATCACGGCGTGCTTCACCTCGCCCGCTCCCCGCTCCTCCAGCCGTTTGGACAGTTCGATCTGGGTGAGAACCCGGTGATCTTTGCCGTAGAGATACTCCTGGGGCTTGTACTCATTCGCCCCGGTGGCCACGATCACGACGCCGTGATCGATCTTTCTCTCGTACATCCCGGGACCCACCATGATCTCCGTGGTGAAGTTGCCCTTGAAGCCGCTGAACCCCACGATCAGGGATTCCGTGAGAACCTGGATCTTTTCGTGGCGGGTGACCCGGTCCATCAGTTCCAGGAGAAGGTCCGGGATGTTCCCTCCCTCGATGGTGTGGCTCAAGTCTCTCCCGAGGCCGCCCAGGTTGGGCTCCTTTTCGACGATCACCGCCTCAAACCCCTGGTCCGCCAGGCTGAGAGCGGCGGTCATGCCCGATATGCCGCCGCCGATGACGAGAGCCCGCTTGTTGACGGGTATCGTCTTCGCCTTCAGAGGCCGCAGGAGGGCAGCCCTTGCCACGGCCATGCGCACAAGGTCCTTGGCCTTGTCCGTCGCCGATGCCGGATCGCTGCTGTGAACCCAGGTGTCCTGGTTTCGAATGTTCGCCATCTCGAAGAGGAATTTATTCAACCCGCACGCCTGCAGGGTCTCCTGAAAGAGGGGTTCATGGGTTCTGGGTGAGCAGGCCGCGACAACGACACGGTTGAGGCCCTGCTCCTGGATCACGGATCTCATGCGGTCCTGGGTGTCCTGGGCGCAGGTGAAAAGATTTTGCTCCACGTGCACGACATGGGGCAGGCCGGCGGCGTACTCGGCGATTTTCGGCACGCTGATGACGCCCCCGATGTTGGTCCCGCAGTTGCAGACGAACACGCCGATACGCGGCTCCGCTGAGGCCACGTCGATTTCGTCGGGAATGGCCTTTGTTTTCGTCTCGCTCCAACGGCCGGCGTTCAAATCCATGCTCGCCGCGCAGGAGGCGGCGCTCGCCTCCATCACCGATTGGGGGATGTCCTTCGGCCCCTGGAAAGCGCCGCACACATAGATGCCTTCCCGGGACGTGGCGACCGGGTGGAAGGGCGAGGTTTTGCAGAATTGCCCCTCCGAAACCTCGATTCCCAGCTTTTTGCTCAACGCCAGAACGTCCGAGGATGTTTCGATCCCCACGGAGAGGACGACCATGTCAAAGGACTCTTCGATGAAACGGCCGTTTTCGTCGGCGTACTTGAGCAAAAGGCCGTCATCTTCCGTGGAATCGATCGTATGCACCCGGGAGCGGATGAAACGCACGCCCCGTTTGTCCCTTGCATCCGTGTAGTAGCGCTCGAAATCCTTCCCGTGGGTCCGCATGTCCATGAAAAAAACGGCGCAATCCAGGCCGGCTCCTGCGTGCTCTTTGCACACCACCGCTTCCTTGACGGCATACATGCAGCAGACCGCGGAGCAGTACCCGTGGTCACAGCGGTTGATATCCCTCGATCCCACACACTGAAGCCATGCGATCTTCTTCGGCTCCTTGTGATCCGAAGGCCTGACGAGGTGCCCCATGGTGGGGCCGGAGGCGGACAGAATGCGCTCCAGTTCCAGGGATGTCAGAACGTTGGGGTGATTCGCATACTGGTAGGCCTCGAACCGGGATGGGTCAAAGGGCTGGAAACCGGGCGCGAGAATGACGGCCCCCACCTGCAATTCCAGGCTTTCCGGCGCCTGGCGGTGCGTTTCGACGCTCACCGCCTTTGGGATGCAGGCCTGGACGCACTGGAGGCACTCACAGCAGTAACCGCAATTGAGGCAGCGAGACGCCTCCGCCTTTCCCTCGACGTCGTCGTAACCCAGTTCCACCTCCTCGAAATTGCCCTTCCGGGACTCCACCGGCAGAACGGGCATGGCCGCCCTCGGCCTTTTCGGTTCGTCTTTCTGGATCGGCCGAAAAAGCGGGTTTTCCTTGGAAGCGGGCTTGCGGCCCTCAGCCATGTCTCTTCCGTCCAGGTAGCGCATGATCGACTCGGCCGCTTCCTTGCCCGCAGCCACGGCGCCGATCGCCACCCAGGGACCTGTCTGTAGATCGCCCCCCGCAAAAACCCCGTCCCGGTCCGTGGCATAGGTCGTGGTGTCCACTTCGAGGGTTCCGAAACGGGTGAACCGCAGGTCCGCCACATCGTCCATGCAGGAGAGGTCAGGCCGCTGGCCGATGGCGGGGATGATTTGATCGACCTCGACGTCGTACTCGCTCCCCGGCACGGGGATGGGCCGTCTTCTGCCCGAGGAGTCGGGTTCGCCGAGTTCCATCCGGATGCAGCGAAGCCCGATCACTTTACCGTCTTCGACGAGCACCTCCTGGGGCGCGGCAAGGTAGGTGATCCTGACGCCCTCCGTCTCTGCGGCGGCTATCTCTTCCTCCCAGGCAGGCATTTCAGCGCGGGTCCGGCGGTAGATGATGCGGATCTCCTCGGCGCCCATCCTGACGGCGCACCGGGCCACGTCGATCGCCACGTTGCCGCCGCCGATGATGGCCACCTTCCGCCCCAGTTCGGTTTTACCCTCAAGGCTCAATTCCCTGAGAAAATCCACCCCCTGGCGAACCCCTCCGGCCTTCTCTCCCGGGATCCCCAGCTCAATCCCCTCGTGCGCGCCGATGGCCAGGTACACGGCTTTGTATCCCTTTTGGAAGAGGTCGTCCACAGTCAGGTCCGGGCCTAAAGGGGTGTTCGTGCGGATTTCAACCCCCAGGTTCGTGATGACCTCGATCTCCTGGTCCAGGACTTTTCGGGGAAGGCGATGCTCCGGAATCCCGACCCTGAGCATCCCCCCGGGCTCGGGGAGGGCCTCGAAAATGGTCGACCGAACCCCCTTTGTCGCCAGATGGTACGCGGCCGAGAGCCCTGCGGGGCCTGAGCCGACGATGGCGACCTTCTCCTCTCTGTCGGGCAGGCAGGAAATCTTAACCCGGCGCGGATCGAATCGATCCGCGGCCAGTCTCTTGAGGTCCCGAATCGCCACCGCATCATCCACCTCGCAGCGGCGACAGGCATCCTCGCATCCGTGAGGGCAGATTCGGCCAAGCACACCGGGCAGGGGCAGATCCTGCATGATGATTTCAAGGGCCTCTTTGTATTTTCCCTGGCCCACCATCTGCACATAACCCTGCACGTTCAGGCCGGCAGGGCAAGCGGAGCGGCAAGGCGCCTTGTCCGCTTTCTGCACGACAAAAGCGCCCGGAATGGCCTGGGCGTATTTTTTGTGGATGACCTTCCGGGTGGCCAACCCCTCATCGTACTCGCTCGCGATTTCGACGGGGCACACTTTGGTGCAATCACCGCAGGCCGTACACTTGGACATGTCGATGTAGCGCGGGGATTTGAGGAGCTTGACCTTGAAGTTTCCCCTGACCCCCACGATATCCTCGACTTCGGCCATGGTGATCAGGTTGATGTTGATATGCCGGCCGACCTCGACCAGTTTAGGTGAAATGATTCACATCGCACAGTCATTGGTCGGAAAGGTCTTGTCCAACTCGCTCATCACGCCGCCGATCGCCGAGGTTTTCTCAAGCAGATGGACGAAGTACCCCGAATCAGCGAGGTCGAGGGCGGCTTGCATGCCCGCGATACCGCCCCCGACGACCATGACCGAGCCTGAGGTTCGATGAATCCGTTCTGCCATTCTCCCTTCTCCTTTCCGCCTCCCTGACCCTGCCCCACTGAAGGGGAAGAGAAAGGGGAGGGTGTGCTACACTTTTGCCTCATCCAGGATCAGGGGAAGCTTGTCTTCCCAGCCGACCGTGGATATCAAGACCCCGGCCATTCCCATGTCCCTGATGCGCGCCGTGATCTCAGCAGCAATCCTAACACATTCTCTCACTTTGTCAGGTGCCTTCTGGATATCCCTGATCATTTCGGGGGGGATGGAAATGCC
>JAGUZM010000620.1 GCA_020060805.1 Deltaproteobacteria bacterium
CAAAGATCACCCGGTTGTCGGGAAAGAAGCGAAATGCGTTGGAAAGCACGATGCTTTCGGCCACCCAGGTCCTGGCAGGCATCCGTGACGTAAAGCTGTGTTCACGAGAAAGATATTTTGTTGAAACCTTTGGAGAAACTTACAAGATAACGACAAAAACTCATGCCGCGCTGAATGTTCTAAACATTACACCCCCAACCGTACTCAAATTGGTAAGTCAAGTGGGCCTGATGGCCATGGTCCTTGCGCTCTGGAGTTTTGGCAGCAGCTCCGCTGAAATAGCGATGCAGGTGGGCATGCTTTATTTGGTTGCTGGGAAATTCGTTCCGGCAGCGAGTTCGACCTCTTCGCTTCTGGGTTCTCTGTGGAATGCTGCGCCTCAGATTGAGGCGATTCATCGGTTTAGTAGGAGCATCGAAGAAAGAATTCAGCAGGAGCATCGGGGTAATGATGAAATAAAACCTCCGGTGGAGCGATGGAGAACTATTTGCTTCATGGGAGTTGGATTCCAATATCCGAACTCATCGGAGTTGGCGCTAAGGAGTGTAAACTTGAAGGTCGAACGCGGCCGGTCTTATGCTATAGTCGGGAGGTCAGCGGCGGGTAAAAGCACTTTGGTGGATCTCCTGGTAGCTCTTCTTCCTGCTACTGAGGGGAAGATTCTTATCGATGATCATCCACTCGAGAGTTTCAATTTACAGAGTTGGCGATCGAGAATCGGTTATGTACCTCAGTCGCCGTATATTTCGGACAGCACCCTTCGGGCTAATGTAGCTTTCGGCATTGATCAAACGAAGGTGGATGATGAATGGGTAATCGAATGCTTGCGTCTTGCGAATTTGGAGGATCTGCCTCATCAACTAGAAAAGGGATTAAATACCTATGTCGGAGAGAGGGGGATTCGGCTGTCAGGGGGTCAACGCCAGAGGATCGCTATTGCGAGGGCACTTTTCAATCGTCCCGAGGTCTTGATTCTCGATGAGGCAACGAGTGCCCTAGACAGCATTAGTGAGAGGGAAATCATGAAGGCACTGGAGAACCTTCGCCAGCACATGACACTTGTAATCATCGCTCACCGTCTCACCACAGTCATGAGCTGCGATCACATCTTTCTCTTGGAGAATGGTTCTCTAGTTGCTGAAGGGAATTTTGCCGAATTGGCGGCTAGCCAGGATCTATTTAGACAGATGGCAGCTGGATTGGCCGACACTGAACGACGTGAAATTGGAGGCTAAGGGGATGCCGAAAGTTGCTGTTTTCATAGACCATGACATTATCGTCCGTCATTTCATACTGAACCAGACTATTCCTTCATTGGAAAAGGAACATGACGTGGTTTTCGTCTTTCCCGAGAATCATCGCAGGGTTACAACTGACTTGATTACCCTCAAGGTAGGACGATATCGAACCGTTAGGGTTTCTGATCAGAGGGCATACCTATATCGGCGATTGTATCAAGCAACGGTGCTTAAACTGAGGCGGAAATCTGAGGACAAACATGCAGCATTCAATTTTTGGAGGAAGACTCTAGGAAAGAAAGCTTACCGGGAGACTTGGTTCTATTCTTGGCCTTGTACTTATTGGTTCTACAAGCGGAAGATGCTCAGCAAAATTGGCGAAAATAAGGAACTAGATCAGCTTCTAAGAGAAGAACTGCCAGATGTGATTGTTCACCCGACCGTGCTGGAAGGACTCTTCGTTTCTGACCTGGTGGCTTGGGGTAGGAAAAACGGAAAGCCAACGATTTTCATAATGAATTCATGGGACAATCCCTCTATGAAAGCTATGTTGGTGGGGCATCCAGACCGCCTGGTTGTCTGGGGAGAACAGACGAAGGAGCATGCTATCAAATATCTAGGGATACCAAAAGAGAATATCGTGTGTCTTGGAGCTGCCCAGTTCGATGTCTATCGCAGACCTCCGCGCGAAACTCCTGACTCATATAAAAAGAGGATTGGTATTCCTGTGGGGAAGAAAGTCCTGCTCTATGCGGGATCTAGCAAGGGACTCAACGAGACGCGTCATCTGGAGATGTTGGAAAATGCAATTGAACGTGGGAATCTGGAGAACTGTTTCGTGCTGTACCGGCCCCATCCCTGGAGAGGTCAAGGGGAAGGGGAAAAGGATTTCTACTCGTTGAAATGGAGACACGTTTTACTGGCACCAGATATGGAGTATAGCTACAGGCGCTCCCGAGATGGAAGAGGAAGCATCATCAATTTCGCGGATTATGAGGATACCCACGTTACATTGAGCGCCGTTGATGCTGTGATCTCCCCACTATCCACCATCCTACTGGAGGCGGCGCTCCATGGTAAGCCAATTGCGGCTTACCTGCCAGACGAGGATATGGGGAAAAACTTGTTTCTTTACACCGTTGCCAATTTGATGCAATTCAAAGAGTTTTTCTCTGATGTTGAGTGTCTGCAGTGTAAGAGCATTGACAGGTTGGTGGACGACTGTGGTCGTTTGCTAGAAATGTGCGATGATCCGGGGATTGGAGAGAGATTAAAAAAACAATGTGAGTACTTCATCGAACTGCCTGATCTTCCATATACAGAGAGACTGTCAAAGCTCATTGAAGAGCTCCTTTAGATTGCTGTACCTTAGGTTTTGAAACTCCCAGAATCCCGAACAAATCTTTTCTGCCGGTGGGCAAATTCACTGTAAGCTGTGAACGAAAGAATTGCAAGAGCCCCTTCGCAAGAGCGGGCGAACGTATGAAAGGAGGCGATAGGTGAGAGTTTTTATTGCTGGAGTTGACGGGTATCTCGGTTGGACGTTATCTCAGTATTTGGCTGCTCGAGGGCATGAAGTCAGCGGGTGCGATATTTTTATGAGAAGGGATTGGGTCGCTGAACTGGGATCACAGTCCGCTACACCTATCCGGAGAATGACAGAAAGACTTGAGGCTTTCAGGGAGAACTTCAAAACGAACCTCCAGTTTCGAAGGGGGGATCTGAGGGACTACAACTTCGTTTTGAATTGCTTCCGCTCTTTCAGACCAGAAGCCGTCGTCCATTTTGGCGAGATGCCGTCTGCTCCATACAGCATGATGGATGTTCAGCACGCTGTGTTTACACAAACTAACAACCTTGTCGGTACTTTGAATATTGTCTATGCCATGAAGGAGTGTTGTCCGAAAGCTCATCTGGTTAAGCTCGGTACTATGGGCGAATATGGAACCCCTAATGTCGATATTCCGGAAGGGTTCTTCACGATCGAATACAGGGGACGAAAAGAGACCCTCCCTTTTCCGCGGCAGGCTGGCAGCTGGTACCATCAGACCAAAGTTCACGACTCACATAATGTCATGTTTGCCTGCAAGGTGTGGGGGCTTCGCTCGACCGACATCATGCAGGGTGTTGTCTTTGGAACGCGGATTGATGAAATGGGGGAAGATGAGAGGCTTTTGACCCGTTTTGATTTTGACCAATGCTTTGGGACGGCCGTCAACCGTTTCTGTGCGGAAGCCGCCGTTGGCCACTCGTTGACTCTCTTTGGGAAAGGGAGACAGAAAAGAGGGTTTTTGCCGCTCAGGGATTCTATGCAATGTATCACTCTAGCCGTCAACAATCCTCCCCGAGAAGGCGAGTACAGGGTGTTCAATCAATTTGAGGAGGTCTACAGCCTTACGGAACTTGCTGAGAAGGTAAAAAGAGTTGGAAATACACTGGGTTTGAAGGTTGAGATCAGGAATTTAGAAAATCCCCGGAAAGAGATGGAAGAGCATTACTACAACCCGGATCACCAGCATCTCCTCGACTTGGGTTACAAACCAACTCATGATATTGAGAGGGAGATGGAAATCATGCTTAAAGATCTGGTGAAATACTCCTCGCGTATTGAGGCCCGTATCGAAGCTCTCATCCCCGATATTCATTGGGACGGGTCGCGAAAGAAAGTGTCCTTTATTCAGTAAATTGATGTTGCCCTTGCCTTTCCCTTACCCCCGAGCCTCTAAGCATAATGCTTGGTGGGTCCAGAGAAAACCCCTTCAGTGGGTATTGGCGATCGGTTATGGCTCGTTTTAAATTCAAGCACTCTATCAGTATTGGGAACCGGATTATAGGCAAGGGATCTTCTGTGTTTATTATTGCGGAGGCAGGAGTCTCCCACTTCGGAAACCTGAAAAAGGCTTTCAAGCTGGTTGACTTAGCCGCCTCCGGGGGAGCCGATGCCGTTAAGTTTCAGATCTTTAGGGCAGATCATTTGATTTCGGCAGAATCGCAGGAGTGGCTGAATCGACTCAAGACAAAGGAATTGCCCTACGAGGCTTTCGAGGAAATCCAGGCTTACTGCCGACGGAGAGAAATTTTGTTTCTCGCTACTGCCCATGATGAACCCAGTCTGGAGTTTCTGGATGGCCTGGAGGTGCCTGCTTACAAGGTCGGCTCAGGGGAGGTCGGAAACTGGTCGTTCGTCAAGAAGGTGGCCACCAAGGGCAAACCTGTCATCCTATCCACAGGTATGTATAAACTCAGAGAGGTAGGCCAAGCCCTTAGCCTGTTCGCGGAGGAGGGAAACCGGGAAGTCGTTGTCCTCCATTGCACCACGCTCTACCCTTCTCTGCCTCACGTCGTGAATCTCAAGGCCATCGACACGTTGCGGGAGAAGTTCAATGTCCTGGTTGGATATTCGGATCATACCCGGGGCTTTCATTTCCCCCTAGCTGCGGTGGCGCGAGGCGCCTGCGTCGTGGAAAAACATATCGCCTTAGAATTTAATGTTCCTGACGCTCAAGACTGGAAGGTTTCTTGCGGACCGACCGACTTTCACCTCATGGTCGAGCAGATTCGTGAGGTTGAAGCTGGACTCGGATCGGGTGTGAAACTCCCAAGTAAGGCGGAAATGTCGAGCTTGAAGTGGGCAAGAAAGAGCCTGGCCGCAAAACAAGACATAGCGGAAGGTTCCATCTTAACGGCGGATATGGTATGTGCGAAACGTCCCGGTTCAGGGATCTCTCCATCCATCTTGAATAAAGTTATAGGAAAAAGAGCAAGAGTCAAGATACGTAAGGACAGGTTGATCAAATGGGAGCAGCTAAAATGAAAAGGCGAAAAGTGTGCGTTATTATTACCACTCGCGGGAATTATGCCAAAATGAAATCCGTGATGAAGCATATCTCCGAGACGCCGGAATTGGAGCTGCAGCTGGTCGTCGGAGGGGGTGCCATTTTATCGAAGTACGGGAATATCATCGGCTCCCTGAACGGGAATGAGCTGAAAATCGACAGGACGATTCATTTCCTGGTAGAGGGTGAGAACCCGGTCACCATGGCGAAATCCGCAGGCTTGGCCCTCATTGAGTTCACGACAGTCTTCGAGAACCTGAAGCCTGATGTGGTTTTTGTGATCGCCGACCGTTTCGAGTGTCTGCCCATCGCAATGGCTGCAAGCTACATGAATATTCCCGTAGCCCATCTTGAAGGAGGAGAAGTCTCGGGGTCTATCGACGAAAGCATTCGTCATGCCATCACAAAATTGGCACACGTCCACTTCCCAGCAACCAAGAAGGCGGCCGAGCGGATTGAAAAACTAGGAGAGGACGAGCGGACCATTTTCCCAGTCGGGTCCACGAGCCTTGACGTCATCGAAAAGCTGGACTTGAACGATCTCAAACCGGTCACTGCCTTGCAGGGGAAAGTGGGCGTTGGGTCGGTTTTGGATCTGGAAAAGCCCTATCTTCTTGTGCTTCAACATCCCGTCACCACAGAATATGAAAAAAACCTGGAACATGTTCAGGAAACGGTCAAGGCGATCGATTCCATACGGATGAACACGGTATGGGTCTGGCCAAATATGGATGCGGGTTCAGACGGAATTTCGAAAGGGATACGGATGTTTCGAGAAAGCAGGAGGCCCGAGTACATTCATTTCTTCAAGAGCTTGCCCATAGAACACTATGCTCCGCTCTTAAAAAATGCTGCTTGCATTGTTGGGAACTCAAGCAGTGGAATCCGTGAAGCTGCTTTCTTGGGCGTTCCTTCCGTGAACTTGGGGTCCAGGCAGAAAGGAAGGGAGCGGGGACAGAACGTGATCGATGTGGACGGCGCGTGCGGTGAGATCGAGGAAGCCATTCGAAAGCAATTGAAACACGGACCCTATCCCTCCGATCATCTCTATGGGGATGGCAAGGCTGGTTTGAAGATCGCAAAAATCATAAAGGAATTGGAATTCAGAATTCAGAAAACGATTGTCTATTGAACGCTTCGATATCGTACCAACAAGCCCATCGTCAACCAAGAGTCGAGTAGAGTGTCGAAAACTCAGGAAAGCGTGTACTGAAAAATGGCGGACTCCAAGAATCTGGTCATGGCGTTTATCCCTGCGCGTGGTGGTTCAAAAAGCATCCCCTTGAAAAACATGGTCCTGCTGGGCGGCAGACCTCTGATCGAGTATGCCATCGAGGCCGCAAAAGCGAGTCGTTCCGTATCCCGCATCGTGTGCTCAACCGAAAACAGGAGCATAAAGGAATTCTGTCAGGCGAAGGGGGTGGAGGTTCAGAAGAGGCCACGCCGACTGTGCGGGGATGATATCCGAACACAAGATGTGATCCTTGACTCCCTGCTCACGTTGCGAAGGAAAGAGGGCCGGGTTGCGGACCTCATCGTGCTTCTGGAACCGACATCCCCGTTTCTGTTGTCCAAACATATTGATGATTGCGTTGATCTCTTGCGAGCCAATCCTTCTGCCGACTCGGTTCAAAGCATCACGCTGGTTCCGCCTAATCATCACGCCTACAACCAGAGGTTCTTAGATGCAGGTCTTGTCCGCTTCAAATTCCCCGAGGAGAGGCGAAAATTCTACAATAAACAACTTAAACCCAAGTTTTATATTCACGGGAACCTGCGTGTCTTCAGGAGCGAACTCGTGTTCGGAAAGAAGGACGTTTTCGGCGAGCGATCTCTCCCCTATATGATACCGGCCCTTTATGCTATGGATGTAGATGGTCCAGAGGAGTTGAGCTTGGCTGACTGCATCGTTAGGCATATGAATCTGAAGTTGCCCTAGGGGAAGGACCTCGCCAAGGGGGGAAGTCGGGCGAATTTGAGGTCAGGTAGGTCGAAAACATGGATGTCCTGGTGACAGGGAGTGCCGGGTTCACGGGCCAAGTGCTGGTTGAGAGATTGCAGGAAGCCGGGCACAGAGTGTTGGGGATCGATATTGAGCCTGAGCAGCGGTCGGATCAATTTTTTCAACATGATCTAACCGCACCGCTCAAGCGGAATATCCGAGCGGATGTATGCATTCATCTGGCAAGCGCGGTCGGCGGGTTTCTCTTCAATCTAAGAAAGGACCTGGCGGAGGCCAATGATCGGATCAACCGCACGACGGTTGATATTTGTCGCAGAGGAGGCTGTCATCATGTGATATTTTTTTCCAGCATTAACGTATTCGAAGTGAACCAGTCGTTTGGGCAGAGTCGCTTGCTCATGATGGACCAGAAAACCCCCTATGCCCTCTCCAAAGCAAGGGGAGAATTTCTTTTTGCCGGGGAAATGAACAGTTGTACCGTGATTCGGCCCACAAATTTGTTCGGAAAATCCCAGCGTCGTAAGCACTCGATTGTGGGCGAGTCTCATGTCATTCCTGATTTGCTGGAGAAGATTGAACAGGGAGGCGATTTGAAGGTCCTGGGAGACGGGACCCAGGTGCGTAATTTTGTGCATGTCACGGATGTGTGCGATTTCGTCGTGCGGAACTTGCTGCTGTCCGGACAGCATTTTTTCAATTTGCGCTCTGAGATCACCATCACGATCGGGGAACTGGCTAGGCTGCTCACGGAGTTTGCCGGGAGACAGGTCAAAGTCCGTTTTGATCATAGCTATATGGTCTATGAGCTTTTCCGAATTACGGATTTCGATTTGAGCTTACCTGTGGAGTTCGGCTGGAAACCGAAAATTACGAAGATCGAAGACGGCCTTCTCATTTGAAATAGACAACATGTCGTCGTTGAAGAAAAAGGTGCTTTTTGTTTTTGGAGGCGATTGGAGCAAACTGATCCGGGAGAGCGCGGAGGGGCGAGCGCCCGACGAGTTTCTTTATGGAATGCGCTATGTCATGCATCCCTCTCTTGACGTAAGCTTTGTCGATGATACGGGATCGCGAGGCGGGGTTAGTGAAAGCTTTTGGAGACATATACACCAATGGTTTGCCGGGCGGTTTGTCATAGGATTCTATGCGAACATTTATTGGAGGAACCGGCCTAAGTTTGAAGAGGCAGATGTCATTGTAACGACAAAGGACTCCATCGGGCTCCCTGTCCTCTGGCGGAAGGCCTCGGGAAAAATACCGGGAAAAGTGGTCTACATCAGCCAGGGGCTTTACAAACTGGCGGAGAAGGCTGCAGGGAGCAAGATCAACGAGAAAATTCGGCGCACCATTGGTGGGCATCTAAAATCTGCGGAGCTGATGGTGGTCTTTGGGGATGGGGATGCCCGGGCTCTCAAAGAGAATTTCGTTGATGGCCCGGGCATCAATCCCCAAGTGATTTTATTCGGAATCGATGACAAGTTCTGGGCGCCTTGCAGGGAGCAGAATGTCAGTTCACGGGATGGAGAATACATTCTCAGCGTGGGCAGCGATTCTTTGCGTGATTACCCTGTCCTATTGCGGGCGATTGAAGATGATCCTTTGCGTATCGTGACACGGCAGAATCTGCCTTCGGATCTGCTCAAACCGACCGTGATGGTGAGGAGTGATCTGGACTGGATG
>JAGUZM010000525.1 GCA_020060805.1 Deltaproteobacteria bacterium
ACGGATCTTATCTGGAGGACTTTGTGAAGTCTGCCGTGCTCCTGCCTCACGGAAAAGTCACGCCCCAGCAACTCTCCCAGCCCCTTGGGAGCGGGGCAAAGGTCCTGGAGATCCCCGGCGTGTTCGACGACTGCATGAAAATCGTGGAAAACCTTGCCGAGAATTACCACGTTGCTCTGCTCAATTCCAAGAACCCTTGGCGAATCCTGGGACAGGAATCCTTTTCTTATGAGATCGCCCAGGATTTTGACTATGAGGTGGGAGACAAGGCCGTCGTTCTGCCCATCGGCAATGCAGGGAATATCACGGCCGTGATGAGCGGGTTTTTGAAGTTCTTGAAGGCAGGTGTCATCCGTGAGCTTCCCAAGATCGTGGGCGTCCAGTCGGAGCATGCCGACCCGGTCTACCGGTATTACCTCGAGGGAGACGAAGAAAAGCGCGTGTTCAAGTCGGTGACGGTCAAACCGAGCGTTGCCCAGGCAGCCATGATAGGCAACCCTGTTTCCATGCCCAGGGTCATCGAGGTGGTCCGGGAGTATAACAGGCTCTCGGGCAGAAGGGCGGTGTTTGTCGTCCATGTGAGGGAGCAGGAAATCATGGACGCCATGATCATCGCGAACAGAAACGGAAATATCGCCTGTACCCAGGGGGGCGAAACCATGGCCGGGCTGATGAAGGCCGTCCAGGAAGGCTATGTCGGCCGGGGGGAGGTGGGTGTCCTCGACTCTACCGCCCACATGCTGAAGTTCATCTCTTTCCAGGAGATGTACTTCCAGGACAGCTTCGGCCCTGAATTCAGGGTCAAGCCGAAAAGGGAGCTGAAAAACGCGCCGGTCCTGATCAAGCCGAAGGGTCTTAAGAGATTTCCAAAACCCGGAACGCCTCTGGAGGGAGAGGACATGGAGCGGTTCATTCAGCAAACCGTTGCCGAAATCGCAAAACTCCTGGGGCTTGAAAGGAGATAGATGAATATTCTTTTCGTGTGCACGGGCAATGTGAGCAGGAGCTTCCTGGCTGAAAAGCTGCTCGTGAACGAAGTGGGCTCGGTCCACGGTATAGCTGTTTCCTCCGCGGGTCTCCTGACCTTTCCCGGCAGCCCCCCGGATCCCAAAATGTTGGAGTATCTGAACGAGCGGGGAATCCCGGGGGGAGGCCATCTCGCTCGGCAGATCAGGGCGGAGGACGTGCAATGGGCTGACCTGATTCTGGTGATGCAAAAGGAGCACGCGGAAGACCTGGAAGGCAAATGGCCGGAGGCAATAGGCAAGGTGAAGCTCCTGGGAACCTATATCTCGGGGGTGCTGGAGGGAGACGACATCCCCGATCCTTACGGAAGGTCGGCGTACCATTACCGCCTCGTCCAGTCCCAGATCGCATTGGCCGTCAAAGCTCTGGCGGAATCCCTGGCCGAGGAGCGCCCGGCTGCGAGGGTCGGCCGGCGGGGATCACCGCCAAAGAAAGGTGAAAAGGAGAACCGTTTTCGCCGATGAGCGAGGGCGGAGCGGGAGGCGCCTGGCACCGGCATTCGGAATGATGAAGATCCGAATCATCGTTGTGGACCGCACGAGAGCCGTTTTTCTCCGGGAAGGAGAGGCGTTCTACCTGGCCCGTCTCCGGAACTACGGCCAGGTGGAATGGGTCGAAACCAAACCGGCGAGGATCACGAAAGGAAGACCCGAAGCGGACATACTGGAGGAGGAAGCCCGGGGCATAGAGAAGCGGCTTATCCCGGAAGATCACGTCGTCGCTCTGGACCGCTCGGGCCGCCAGTGCGGCTCGGAGAGATTCGCGGCCTGGTTGGACGGTCTCGCCGGCAGGGGTGTCAGGGTTGTTTCATTCGTGATCGGGGGACCTTTGGGACTGTCCAGCAGAATCCTGGGCCAGGCGAAGGAACTGGTCTCCCTGTCCAAATTCACCCTCACCCATGAAATGTCCCGCCTCATCCTTCTCGAGCAGCTTTACCGGGCTTATACCATCCTGAGGGGCGAAAAATACCACAAATGAGAGATCTCTCCTGGCCTCGACGACAATCTACTTTTCCCAGATATTGGGGCTCGCTACGAGGGCCATGGCGATCTTGGTCTTCAATTCGGTGAGGTCAAAGGATTTGATGACATAGTAGTCGGCGGCGATCGATTTCATGTCTTCCTTGAAGGTGTCGTAGGCGGTGCAGAGCACCACAGGAAGGTTGTAAAATCTGTTGCGGATATCCTGCAGCAGGTCGAGGCCGTTGTAATCCACCATCTTGATGTCCAGAACCACCAGGTCCGGCTTTTCCGTCTCTATCCGATCGAGGACTTTGTACCCGCTGTCGGCCGTGATCACTTCGTACCCCGCTTCCGCCAACTCCTCGGAATAGAGAAAACGAATGTGTTCCTCGTCATCAACAATCAGGATCTTTGCCATAGCCTCTCTCCTGCTTAGGATTTAGGAGGAGAAATACCACATATTTCAGCACTACGCAAATGAGATAAATCCCTTCCTTGCACCGTGCACCTTGCGCCTTGAACCTTCGTCACCAAGTCATTCGGACTTTGATGCCCCTGTCCCGGAGATAGGACTTGATCTGCCGGATCGTATACATCCCGTAGTGGGTGATGGAGGCAACAAGCGCTGCATCAGCCATGCCGTCATCGAAGACCTGAAGGACGTGCTCGATTGATCCCGCCCCCCCTGATGCTATGACCGGGATATTGACGCTGGATGCGATAAGCCGGGTCAATGCCAGTTCATAGCCCTCCTGGGTTCCGTCCGCATCGATGGAATTAAGGCAGATCTCTCCTGCACCCAGACGTTCTCCCTCTTTGGCCCAAGCGAGGGCATCCAATCCCATGGGGAGTCTGCCACCGTCAATGACCATCTCATAGCCGGAGGGGATTTTTTTCGAAGGGGCAACCCTTTTTACATCCATGCCGAGAACGATCGCCTGACTCCCGAAGGCCTCGGCTCCTTCCCGAATCAGGCCCGGGTCCCTGATGGCGGATGAATTGATGCTCACCTTTTCCGCTCCGGCGAGGAGCACCCGGCGCATGTCATCGACTGTCCTGATTCCCCCTCCCACGGAAAAGGGAATGAAAATCTTCTCAGCCACGCGGCGGACCGTCTCTATCATGATGTCCCGGCCTTCGCTGGAGGCGGTGATGTCATAGAAGACGAGTTCATCGGCTCCCTCTTCATAGTAGAAGGCGGCCATCTCGACCGGATCGCCGATGTCTATGTTGCCTTTGAATTTGACCCCCTTGGTCAGCTTGCCGTCGCGCACGTCAAGACAGGGAATGATTCTCTTGCTAAGCACTTTCCTTCCCTCCCCACCGGCAGAAGTTGGAGAGGATCTTAAGCCCCGGCATCCCGCTTTTCTCAGGATGAAACTGGACCGCCACCAGGCTCCCGGAGGCGAGAACAGAGGCGAAGGTTGTCCCGTAAGATGTTTCACCGAGAACATCGTCATGGTTCTCCGGGGAGGGGTAGTAAGCGTGGACAAAATAGAATTCGCTTTCCCGGGCGACCCCCTCGAAAAGGGGGTGTTCCTTTCTCATGCGGACCCCGTTCCAACCCATGTGGGGAACCTTCAGCTTCCTGCCTTCCGAATCGAGGATGTTATCAGAAAACCGAGGGACCCCGCCCCGGATGATCCCGAGGCAAGTCGTGTCGTTTTCCTCACTCCATTCCATGACGACCTGCGTGCCCAGGCAGATGCCTAAGATCGGTTTCTTCCGGTCGAAGGAGGCGAGGATGGCTTGATCCAGCTTGAGCCTCTTCAGGTCAGCCATGGCCCTTCCTGCGGCGCCCACACCCGGAAAGATTACCCTCTCCGCGCGGGCGACCTGTTCAGGATCCCGGGTTATGACCGACGGATGTCCCAAGTAAGCAAGGGCCTTTTGCACGCTCGTCAAATTTCCGGCATCGTAGTCGATAATTGCAATCATCAGTAAACCAAGAATTCAGGAGACAGGAGTCAGAATAAAGAACAAAAAATTGCTCCTGACTCCTGGCTCCTGTCTTCTGTCTCCTGCTAATACTTGTAAAACCCTCTTCCGCTTTTTCGGCCGAGCCACCCGGCGTCCATGTACTTGATCAACAGGGGGCAGGGCCTGTACTTGGGATCTCCCAGGCCTGAATGGAGGACTTTCATCACAGCCAGGCAGGTATCGAGGCCGATCAGGTCAGCCAGGGCAAGGGGTCCCATGGGATGGTTCATCCCCAGTTTCATCACCTGGTCGATGTCTTCAGGGGCGCCCACGCCTTCAAACAGGGCGTAAATGGCTTCATTGAGCATGGGCATGAGGATCCGGTTGCTGATGAACCCGGGAAAGTCGTTGGCAGGCACCGGCGTTTTGCCGAGCTTCAAGGAAAGATCCCTTGTGAGCTCGAAAGTCTGCTCCGATGTGGCGAGTCCCCGGATGATTTCCACGAGTTTCATCAAGGGAACGGGGTTCATGAAATGCATGCCGATGACTTTGTCCGGCCTCTTTGTGGCTGCGGCTATTTTCGTGATGGAGAGGGAAGAGGTGTTGGAAGAGAGGATCACGCCCTGTTTGCAGATCGAGTCGAGGTCCTGGAATATTTTCAATTTGAGCGACTCATTTTCCGTGGCCGCCTCCACGATAAAATCCGCCCCGGCCATGTCTTTGAGGGAGAGAGAGCTCTTGATCCGGGAAAGAACGGCCTTTTTTTCATCCTCGCTGATGCTCTGTTTTTTGACCATCCGGGAGAGGCTGCCGTCAACCGCGGAAAACCCCCGTTGAACGAACTCTTCTTTGATGTCATTCATGATGACGGAAATACCGTTCCCAGCAGCGACCTGGGCAATCCCTGAGCCCATCTGGCCGGCCCCGATAACGCCGAGAGTCTTGATGTCCATGTCTAAGAAAACCTCCTTTGGAAATGATAGAGACGTGTCCGAGCGCTCATATCCTGATCATGCCTTCCATGTACATGACCGCCCGGCCTGCAATTTTAACCCTTTCCCCACGGTTTGCGCAGAAAAGTTCACCCCCCCGCGCCGAGACCTGGCGGGCTGTGAGCTCCTGCTTGTCGAGTTTTTCCGCCCAATAAGGGATCAGCGCGCAATGGGCAGACCCTGTGACCGGATCCTCGGGAATGCCGTACTTGGGCGCAAA
This sequence comes from Deltaproteobacteria bacterium, assembly GCA_020060805.1. Lineage (GTDB taxonomy): Bacteria > Desulfobacterota > DSM-4660 > Desulfatiglandales > HGW-15 > JAHECH01. The sequence continues at coordinate 5,121 of JAGUZM010000525.1, forward strand.
GAAGCGAGACACGAAGTCAGCCTCATTCCCGGGAGCGGTGACGGTAACACCCCGGAGATCCAGTTTTTTCAGCATCGTCATGTCAGGCTCAAGGGAGAGGATATCTTCCTCGCTCGGGAAAACGGCAAAATAGTCTTCTGAGCAGAGAACCTCCGCAGGCTCTCTCCCCAGGCCTTCAATCAGGTCCCCGGGGGCCTTGCAAGGTCTCGGGGGCTGAGACGGAAAATCCATGGCGAGGAGATCTCCATCCTTGGCAACCATGAGAATCCCGCTCCTGGACCTGAAAGCGACTCGCTTCAATGACGGGTCCGACTCCGTGAACAGGACGAACGCAGAGGCGAGGGTCGCATGACCGCACAGGTCAACCTCGGCGAGGGGTGTGAACCACCGGATGTGGTAGCCGTTTTCGATAGGCACGAAGAAGGCGGTCTCCGAGAGGTTGTTCTCAGCGGCTATACTCTGGAGGAGGGAATCCTCCAGCCACTCCTTGAGAGGGCAGACCGCAGCGGGATTGCCGCCGAACACCCGGCTGGTGAACGCATCAACCTGATAGATAGGGATCTCCATATAATTTCCCTCGGAGTGATGGAGTAGTGGAATTACGGGGTAATGGAGTACTGGAGTGATGGAGTGATGTGAAGACCCAATACTCCAGTTCTCCAACACTCCATTACTCCCTTCTTCACGTACTCCAACGCTCCAATGCTTCCGTATTCCAATACTCCGGTGTTCAATGCTTTCCCACGTACCTCAGCCATACAGCCGCAGTCACTCCCCAGACCGCATTGAGGAAAAGGACAAACGCGGGTGTCCACTGACCCAGATCCAGGCCAAGGAATCCCTTCCCGAGCTGGAGAGGAAAAACGACGAAAAGCTGGACGATCGTCGGGCCCAGGCTGAGGAGGAGTCCCTGCAGCAGGGTGTCGTTTCGGAGCAAGGGGAGGAGAAAAAGGAAGCCCCAGATTCCCCCCCAGACAACCCGCGGATAAAGCCACTGAGGCGACAGAGCGGGGGCCAGTTTCACGCCGAACTCCGCCGTAATCCCTGCCTGCCCAAAAAGCCAGAGAACGAGACTGTTCATCAGCCCGCCGAAGCAACCTGAAGCAAATGCCAATGTCAGATTGCGGACGAAAACTCTCATTAAATCTCCCTCTTGCCAGCAAATCCATCCAGATCAGACCGATCTTTGTCTTAGACAGTCCGGAGAATGGCTGAATTTCCCTTATAGAAGGGCCAGCGGGAAATTTCAAGGTGAAAGATAAGTGAAAGGGATGGTCACGAACGTGCCATCGATCCAGATGAGGGCTGATTTCAGTAAGCGCTGTTCTTTTACTGGATGCGCCTGTTCTCGGCTGAGAGGCAGTGCCGTCGGAATTTTTCACACCGATGAATCCCTCTGCCCATTCCCATCCAGCCCCGGCGCTGCTCGCGAGAATCGAATGAAGGATTGGCGTCGGAGTTCATTTTTACTGGAAACAGATGCAAGAAATAGTGCGTTTGATTCATGTGGCTTTTCAAAACGGTTTTTGCTTGCCGGATGGGCCCTGAACAGCTAAATGCCCAGATAAGTCTTTTTGACCATCGGATGGCTGATCAATTCTTTCGCTTTACCCTCAAGGGTTATGCGGCCCTGCTCCAGGGCATATCCGTAGCGACTCACATTTAGAGCCATATCAGCATTTTGTTCAACCAACAAGACGGACATACCATCTCTGTTAATTTCGAGTATCATCTGACCCACCATAGACACGAGCTGAGGTGACAGCCCGGAGCTAGGTTCGTCCATAAGAAGCAGTTTGGGCCCACTCATAAGGGCTCTGCCCACAGCAGCCATTTGCCGTTCACCCCCACTGAGACTGCCCGCTCTTTGGCGTGCCCGCGCGCCTAATTTTGGGAAGTATCGGTAAACAAGATCAAGGTCCTTCTTTATATTCTTTTTATCCTTTCGGAGATAGGCACCCATCATTAAATTCTCGAAGACACTCATATCGGGAAAAAGGCGCCCCTGCTCCGGGATCAGAGAGATGCCGGCCCTTAGGATTTTCCTGGGAGAAAGGTGATCCACTCGTGTTCCATTGAATAGAATTTCACCAGATGTAGGTTTTTCAAGCCCCGTGACAGTGCGAAGCATGGTCGTCTTCCCAGCACCGTTTGGACCAATGATGCAAACCACATCCCCTTTCAGCAGTTCGAGAGACACACCACGCAGAATTCTGGCACCGCCGTAACTGAAATGAAGTTCATCGATCTTTAGAAGGCTCTCAGTGATCATTCCTTTTCGCCTTCTCGTACCCAAGGTAGGCCGAAATCACTTCCTGATTGTTAGCGACATCCTGAGGTTTTCCCTCCGCTATTTTTCGGCCGAAATTAAGCACCAAAATTCTATCACATGTGCCCATGACGACTTTCAGGTCATGTTCAACAAGCATGATGGTTACGCCTCTATCCCTTGTTTTCCTTATGATTTCCATAACGTGGGCCCTCTCAGCAGCACTCATCCCAGCGGTTGGCTCGTCGAGGAGTAACATCTTAGGTTCAGTGGCAAGGGCTAGAGCAATCCCCAAAGCTTTTTGAAGGCCATGAGGAAGCGTATAGACAAGCTCACCTCTATAGCCATCCAACCCGAGATCAAGAAGTAAATTCATCGCCTTCGAAAAAATGCGATCTTCATCTTGACGAGAGAATGAAGTTCTAAACACGGAACAGATTACTCCAGCACGGCGTTGAAGATGATATGCTGTCATCAGATTATCCATAACCGTATGCTTCCCGACGAGATTAACGAGTTGAAATGTTCTTACGAGGCCAGCGGCTGCCACTTTATTTGGTCTCAAACCAGTGACGTCTCTGCCTTCAAAAAGGATCTTTCCATAGGTTGGTTTATGAAATCCGGTCAACAATGCAAAAACGGTGGTTTTTCCCGCGCCATTGGGCCCTATTAACCCAAGAATCTCGTCTCTATAAACTTGGAAATCAAGATCAGAGACGGCTTGGATTCCACCAAAGGCCTTAGACAGTTTGTGGACATTAAGCATGGCTTTGTTCATTGTCTTTAACTCTTGAAGTTCTGGAGAAAAACCGCGTGGATATTGTCTTGGGCAATCCTATGATCCCATTCGGGAGAAAGAATAATGCAGCCAGTACGGTAGCAGCGTAGAGAATGTTTTGGGTTGAGGCGCGGCTAGGCAGTACCTCAGGGAGGAAATTCAGGAAAAGGGCGCCAACCACCGGGCCCCAAATGCTACTGAAACCACCGACGACTATGTAGAAAAGGATCACCGTTGATGTAACCAGCGTAAAACTCGTTGGCCCTGTCACTGCCACGTAAGGAGCATAAAAGCCTCCAGCTATACCCCCGAAGAAAGCACAAATAGCCAAAGTGACCACTCTGTATCTGACAGTGTTGATGCCCAATGATTCTGCAAGGGACTCATTTTCGGCAATGGTTTTCAGGATGCTTCCAACGCGAGACTTCTCTATTAGGTGGAGAAGAAAAATACTCGCCGCTGCGATGAACAGAATAAGGTAATAGTAGTGAATTTTCGAAGAAAAGGTGATGCCGAAGATCGGGTCAGGAGGTCCGCACTTGAGTGCGCGGTGACCTCCCAAAAAGTCTATCTTGATAATCGTCAGTCTCACGACCTCAACGAAGGCAACACTAATAATGCAAAAAGGAATCCCTCTCACACGGGAGGTGGCGTATCCTAAACCTAGAGCCACCACGGCAGCAACAAAACCGATTGCTGGCAACGCCAGCCAGAAACTCACACCCAACTTCGTTCTTAGCAGAACAAGGCCATAGGCACCGATAGCATAAAAAGCCGCATGGCCCATGAACCAAGCCCCAGAAACCAGAATTAGTCGATTGCTCACTCCAAGCACTATAGCGATACCCGACATGATGAGGAGATGGTGGGCGTATGGGCTTTGAGCTAACCATGGCAGAGCGAAAAGAAAGACAAGCGGGGCGACATAGTTTATGGTTCTGATGTGATTCATTTGCGTCCGAGTAATCCCTGAGGTCTGAAAATGAGCAATGCAATGACAGCGAGAAAGCTGATAAGCGTTGTAACCCCGCCGAGAAAGGTGTAACCGAAGCTCTCAAGTAACCCAATGAAGACACCGCCCATAATCGCACCAGGAAAGCTCCCCAGCCCGCCCAGTACGACAACAATTAAGGTGACCATAAGGACTGGTGCACCCATAAAAACATCGGCATAATAGAGGGGGGTCACTAAAGCTCCAGCTGAGCCAGCTAAAGAAAGACCCAAGAAAAAAGTGAGCGCGTTTGTTTTGTTTATATCGATACCCATCAACCTAGCAGCTTCCGTGTCTTGAGAGACCGCTCGGATTGCCCTCCCTACCTTGCTCCGGGCAAAAAAGAAATGAAGTCCGATGAGAATAACGATGGCCGTGAATACGACGACCACTTTGTCCCATGTGATCATCAGCCCCCAAAATGTGATCTTTCCCGAGAAAGGAGAGGTCACTCCCTTGCCTCTTTCTCCAAAGGTCTCCAGCGCAATTCCCGCAATCAGCATTCCTAGGGCCAATGTTGCAAAGGCAAAAGTAAGGTCATTTCCTTTGAGATATCTGAAGAGGGTGCGTTCCAGAATCACGCCAAGGCTACCCATTGCGAAAAGAACCAGTATCAATGCAGAAAAGTAACCAATACCAGCCTGAACGACCAGGAAATAAAAGAAGATCGCGCCGAGCATATAGACTTCACCAATGGTGAAGAAGAGGATATTGGCATTGCCGTAGATGAGTGAAAAACCGGCGGCAGTGAGGGCGTATATCAGGCCACTCACTAAGCCGTTAAGAATAACCTGAGCCAACAAGGAGAAAAACATAAACTGCCTACGGTATCCTGCGGGGGATAGCGGAGGAGGGGAACCCTTCAGGCCGCTTTTCCAAAGAATAGCTGCCAAGCAAGACCTGTAGGGGCTCGGATCATGAAATCATTCCTGAACGCTATCCCCCGCTCGTTGATTGAGAGGGTCGGTTATGAAATTATTTCCATCCGCCTATCATATCCTCCAGGGGGATAACCCCAACAGTCACTGTATCGTTTCCTTTGACCTCGAGAGCGAATTGAGGAGCAAACCACTGATGCGGTCGTCCATAAGTCTCAGCGCCGGCGAATGATCCCGTAACTCCGAAAGGAGTTTCCCATTTCTTCGCCGATTCCAGGACAGCGATGATCTTGTTTGTATCCAGGCTGCCTGCTTGTTCGACCGCCATGAATATAGCTGCAGCAGGGATACCGGGCACCATGGCATGGCTTGCCCATGTGCCCCATTTCTTCTCATAATCTGCCTTGAACTTCTTCAACCCAGCAGGAGCCAATTCGCCTTCCGTCGTGTATCCAAAGCCAATTAGGCCTTGGATAGCTTCTTTCCCAGCAATTTGCACTTGTTCTCCCACCGCCGGCGGGTGGTTTTCCACGAAAAGCCCCTTGTAGCCGAGGTCTCTTGCTTGTTTCATAATCATACCCCAGCTGGTGCCAGCGGACGCACAATTATATATGATGTCAGGATTCTTGCTGAGAGCCTTAAGAAGGAAAGGGTTGAAGTCTTTGGCATTGGGTTCAAAATACTCGTCATAGACGACCTCCATACCAACCATTTTTGAAGCTTTTGTCACCAGTTGGTGGCCGTAACGAGCGCTTTCATCATCCATATCCAAGAGGGCTACCTTTTTCGCCTTTGGACGATTTCTGGCAAGCCATTTGAAGATTCCCGGATACATCTCGTAGTATGAAATGTAGGACCTGAAGGCATAAGGTCTATCTTTCAGTGTCTCATTTGCAGCTGCAGTGTGCAATGTAATGATTTTTGCTGGCTCAGTCACCGAGATAACTCCAAGCGTTTGAGGAGAGTTTATTTCGCCTACAATCATATTCGCTTTCTCGGCGTCAACCAGCCTCCTAGCGCCAGTAGTTGCCCCCTCGGGAGTGAACTTTGAGTCTGCATCAATAAGCTTAATGATGTATTTCTCTCCACCCACGCTAAGGCCGCCTTTTGCATTAAAAGCATCTGCTGCGAGTTGAACTCCATTCCGAAAAGGAATGCCGACAGGGGCAAGGGGTCCAGTCAGAGCCAGGACACAACCCACCTTGAACTCCTTTTCAGCCGCCACAGATGGTTGAGGAATGGTTACAGTACAAAGAGCCACCAGAAGAAATAAAACAAAAACGTTCCAAAACCTTTTCATAGTTGCCCTCCTGAGTCTATCAATCGTGCAAAAGGATGATGTTGAACCAGAAATACTGACCTTGATCCGCTAAGGGTATCCTCCGCCTTCCGCCCCACGGCAAAAGCTCCCTAACCAGCGTTCCACCTCCTTTCATTCTTAAATATCGATCACCTACCCATTCTTCTCAGAACTTTTTCAGCAGCTCCTAGCGTTACATCAATGTCATTCTCTTCATGCGCGGCAGATAGCATCAAATTCATCCTTTGCATGAACCAGATGCCTTCTAGAAGCATCTCTTTTTGGAAGCGACGCATCAGGTCAAAATCAAGCTTCATGTAGTCCCTGTAATTTCTAATGTCCCTGGGCGGTGAATGTAGAGTAAAAATAGGCCCGGGTCGGTTCGATTTCATCGGGAAAGAATATTTCTGGAACAAGGCATCCAGTCCCCGTCCCAAATGAACGCCCATTTCAGCCATTCGGCGCAAAGCGCGGCCGTTTTC
>JAGUZM010000167.1 GCA_020060805.1 Deltaproteobacteria bacterium
AAAAAAAAACTACAGAAAAAAAGAGGAAGCCCTTTTCGCGGTCGGATGAAAAAGTATATGGGAGCCAGTTGGGGGTGTCAATCGGCCTTCAGAAAATGGTTGCTTGTTTTCCTACATTTTTGTATTCCATCCATGGGAAGCGATCCCAAGCTCAACCGTGGTCAGTCGGCCCGATGAATTCAAGGAACATGCCCCAATGATCGCCAGACCCGAAGGACCCAAGCCCGATCAGATCGCGTGCCTCTACGAGGTCACCACGGCGATCCATGCCACCCTGGACCTCAGAAAGGCCCTGTACAAAGTCCTGGACCTGCTCTCAGAGCACCTGGGCATGGAGCGGAGTTCCATTACCCTCCTCCAACCGGAGACCTCGGAGATCCACATCGAGGTGGCCCACGGGATTTCCCAGGCCGCCAAATCCCGGGGCCGGTACAGGCTGGGGGAGGGGGTTACGGGCAAGGTCATCGAATCGGGCAAGCCCATGGCTGTCCCGGACATCGATGCAGAGCCCCTCTTTCTCGCCCGCACCGGAGCGAGGGTCAGGCCGGATAAGGCGAAGATTTCCTTCATCTGTGTGCCCATCAAAGAAGGCCAGAGGGTGATCGGTGCCCTGAGCGTGGATCGGGTTTTCGACCATACCGTCCCCCTGGAAGAAGACGTGAGATTTCTCACGATCATCAACAGCCTGATCGCCCAGAAGGTCGCCCTTCTGGAAAGAATCAACCGGGAAAAGGAGCAGCTCAGCGAGGAGAACATCAGGCTTCGGCAGGAGTTGAGCAAGAAGTACAGCTTCAGCAACATCATCGGCAACAGCCGGAAGATGCAGGAGGTCTTCCACCTGATCACCCAAGTTGCCAAGAGCAACGCCAATGTCCTCCTCCTCGGCGAAAGCGGAACCGGGAAGGAACTCGCGGCCAATGCGATCCACTACAACAGCCTCAGAGCGAACAAGCCTTTCGTCAAAATCAACTGCGCAGCCCTTCCCGCCAACCTTGTGGAGGCGGAGCTCTTCGGGTACGAGAAGGGTTCTTTCACAGGAGCGAGCCGCACCAAGGAAGGGAAATTCGAGCTGGCCAACGGGGGAACCATGTTCCTGGACGAGATCGGGTCGCTCGCCCTGGAAAGCCAGGGCAAGCTGCTCAGGGTATTGCAGGAGCGGGAATTGGAGAGGCTGGGAGCGACGAAGGTCATCAAGGTCAACGTGCGCCTGATCGCTGCGACCAACAAGGATCTGGCGGCTGCCGTGGAAAGCGGCACATTCAGGGAGGACGTCTTCTACAGGCTCAATGTCTACCCCATTTATCTCCCGGCCCTGAGAGAAAGGGAAGCGGACATCCTTCTCCTGGCGGATTACTTCCTGGAAAAGTACTCGGAGGAATACGGCAAGGGCATCAAGAGAATTTCCACGCCCGCCATCGACGCCCTGGTGCGATACCACTGGCCCGGGAATGTGAGGGAGCTTGAAAACTGCATGGAAAGGGCCGTGCTTCTGTGCGACGACCAGGTGATTCACAGCTACCACCTGCCGCCGACGCTTCAGACGGCCGAGGATACCGGAACGCAGCCGTCGCAATCGCTGGAGGAGGCGACGGAACGGTTCGAAAAAGAGATCCTGATCGATGCCCTGAAGACGAGCAGGGGGAACATGAAGCGTGCGGCAGGGGCGCTCAAAACCACGGAGCGCATCTTCGGCTACAAGGTGAGAAAATACGGCATCAACCCGAAACAGTACAGGTAAAGGAAAAAAGGATGGATGGAATTGTCGGAGTGTACGGTTTGGCCGACGACGAACTGGTGAACAAAGCTTACCTGGCGACCGGCGCGTGCCAGCACCGGGGCAAGGCGAGCACCGGTATCGCCATCGGAAACAGGAAGGGAATCCACGTATACAAGGGCCTCGGCCGGATTGCGGACATCATCGACTACAACCTGATCAGCATTTTCCAGGATTTGAACCCCATGGGCGCAATCGGCAACATCGGCTACACGAAGCGGAAGGTGGCGGAGAAGATCAATGCCGAGCCGATCGAGATCCGGCCCAAGAAGAGCTCCCGGTACAGGATCGTCATCACGATGGACGGATATCTCATCAAGGACGATGACTTGAGGGCTGAGCTGGAAGGGGAATATGCTTTTGACACGGACAACAAGACGGAAGTGGTCGGCGCTCTGCTCCACAAGTACATCTCGGAGGAAGGGCTGACCTTCGAAGCGGGCAGGAGGCTCGTGGACAGGCTCCACGGCAGAGCGACGTTCGCCCTGGTCGCCTTGGTCCATGACGGAAAAGAACTCACCATGGTCACGCTCAACGATGACAAGGCGTTTGAACCTTTTTGCTCGGCCATCGTGGAGGGGACCTTTATCGCGAGTTCAGAGTCCTGCTCCCACAGGAGGCTCAACGGCATCACGGAAAGAGAGTACCTGGGCGCGGAGATGACCATCTGCTCTCCGGACGGGAATGAGACGAGAAGGCTGAGAGAAGAAACCCTGATGCCGGACATCTTCCAAGGGGTCTATTTCGGAAACGTGGCGTCTCTGTTCCAGGGAAAAGAGATATTCCAGATTCGG
>JAGUZM010000517.1 GCA_020060805.1 Deltaproteobacteria bacterium
AAAGAATTGAGCCGGACAAAAGAGGAGAGGAAGAAGAGCAGGTGATGGTACGGATCGTTTGCCCGAATTGCGGTTTTTCAAAAGAGATCCCGGAAGAGAGGATCTCACCCGGGGTCAAATGGGCCAACTGTCCGGTATGCAAGAATCGGTTTCAATTCCGTGACGCAGGGCCTGTCCAAGGGGCCGAATCAGGGCCGGTCCAAGAAGGGGGAGGGAGAACCGGAGGCGATCGCATCCAGTCGCCGTGGGAGAGGAGGTCCGACATAGGTTTATGGCAAGGGGTGACGCGGACCTGGAAGGCGGTACTATTTTCGCCCGCCCAATTCTTCAGGAACACGACGGTGGCAGGAGGGGTCAAGGAGCCTCTCGCTTTCGGACTCCTGACCGGGTCCCTCGGCATGATGTTCGAGATATTCTGGCATATGCTGTTCATGGAAGAAGGGATCGCCGTCTTCGCCGACGACCTTTTCGGGCAATATGCCATCGTGGGAGCCTTCATGGGGGCCATGGCTCTCTGCCCGGTTCTGGTTTTTTTCGCGATCCTCATCACGAGCGTGATCGTGCATCTTTTGCTCATCGTGGTGAGGGGTGGGGGAAACGGGTTTCAAGCGACGTTCCGGGTGACATCGTTCTGTCAAGCTACCCAGGTTTGGGCCGTGATTCCTTTTGTCGGCGGGCTGGTCGGGGCCTTCTGGTTCTTGATCGTCCAAATCATAGGCCTGAAGGAAATCCATGATACGTCCTTTCTCAGGGTGGCCATGGCTCTCATCTTTCCTCTTGTTTTTGTCCTTCTCTTGCTGGTAATGATCATGTTTTCCAGAGTGATTTGAAGCGGGCGGGTCATGTTCGCATCGCGGAGGAATTAAGCGGAACCCCGCTCCCCCTCACCCCGCATGATTGGGGGAGAGGGGAGGATAGGAGGGGCTTAAGCCCCTCTCGTGCAGAGGGATTGATCAACAAACGTGAAGTTGAGTGGACATCCGATGAAAAATCTCCCCTGTCCCCTCTTTTCCAAAGAGGGGTAGTTCCTTCCTTTGCCAAAAAAAAAGGTCTCGGGCGGGATTTGTGAAAGGTGTCGTCATCATCATGAAACCGATAATAAGGTCGCGGAGGCACCGCACGGACTACATAAATCGGGCGATTATTCCTTGATGAAAGGAAAAACCGGGAATCGGTGAATCAGATCAGGTATGACAAAGTGCTCAATCCAGCCCAGCTCACGGCGGTGATGACCACGGAGGGGCCCCTCCTCGTGATTGCCGGGGCGGGCAGCGGAAAGACCAGGACCCTCGTCTACAGGGTGGCGCGGCTGGTGGAGACAGGGGTTCCGCCCGAAGGCGTTCTTCTGCTCACCTTCACGAGAAAAGCGGCCGGGGAGATGCTTGAGAGAGCCGCAGGCCTGGCTGACGAGAGGTGCCGCAATGTGTCCGGCGGCACGTTCCACTCCCTGGCGCACAGGGTGCTCCGGCAGCATGCAGGGTTTCTCGGTTTCAGCACCAACTACACGGTGCTGGATCGCTCCGACATGGAGGAACTGATTCAGTCCCTGGTGCAGGAGATGCAGGTGGACAAAGGGTCCATACGATTTCCCAAGAAGTCCACCCTCGCCAACATCATCAGCAAGGCGGCCAACCTGGAGAAGGGTGTGGAAGACCTGATGACCGACGAGTATGCGCAATTCCTCGAGTATGCGCCCCAGGTCAACAAACTCAGCCGGCTTTACGGGGAATACAAAAAAGAAAGCCAGTTCATGGACTACGATGACCTGATTCTTTTTTTCAGAAAACTTATGGCAGAGAATCAGGGGATCCGGGAGCAACTGGGTCGCCAATACCGCTACATCATGGTGGACGAATACCAGGACACGAACGCCATCCAGGCAGACATCGTGAAATGGCTTGCCCACGACCATCACAACATCATGGTGGTGGGTGACGACTCCCAGTCCATCTACTCCTTCCGCGGCGCCAACTACAGGAACATGTTCGAATTCCCGAAACTCTTCCCGGAAACCAGGGTCGTCAAGCTGGAGCAGAACTACCGGTCCACCCAGCCCATCCTCAACCTCAGCAACGCCATCATGAACCAGGCCGAGGAAAAGTACACGAAGTGCCTCTTCACGGAGCGGGGAGACGGAAACCTGCCCCGGGTGGTCGACGCGAGGACCGAGCCGGAGCAGGCGATGTATGTCTCCCAGGCCATCAGGGAGCAACTGGACCGGGGGCTCTCTCTCAAGGACATGGCCGTCCTTTTCAGGGCCGCGTACCACTCCTTTGAGCTGGAGGTTGAGCTGGCGCGCCGGGGAATCCCCTTCGTCAAGTACGGGGGCTTCAAGTTCATGGAATCCGCGCACATCAAGGACCTTCTCGCTCACCTGCGCTCCGTCGTGAACAGAGAAGACACCATCAGCCTCGGCCGGATTCTGAGGCTGGTGAAAAACATCGGCCAGAACAAGAGCCAGGCGATCATCCAGTGGATGAGAGAAGAGAAATGCCACCCCTGGCAGGTGGCGGAGTGGCCCGGGGCCGGTAAAGGGGATGATGGACTGAAAGGGCTCGCTCAGCTCCTGAGACAGCTGGGAGGCAAGGGAACGGGACCGAAGCGGGCGATCGAACTGGCGATCGAGTATTACGAACCGATTCTCAAGGAGAGGTTTGACGATTTTCCGAGGCGCCAGAGAGACCTGGAGCAGCTTCTCCCGATGGCGAGTCGCTACCAGAAGTTGCGGTCATTCCTGGACGACCTGACGCTTGAACCGCCCAACAGCGCGGCGGACATGGGCCCGGTAGACAGGGGAGACTGCCTCACCCTGTCCACCGTGCATTCCGCAAAAGGCCTGGAATGGGCCGTGGTGTTCATCATCTGGGTGATGGACGGGTATTTTCCCTCGGCCAAGGCGAATTCCGGGATGGAGGCGATTGAAGAGGAGCGACGGCTGATGTACGTCGCCGCCACCCGGGCGAAAGACGAATTGATTCTCTGCTATCCGGGACAGGAGTCGCCCCGCCCGTGGGTTTCCAACGACGGCGGCGCCATTCCTTACACGAGGGGGCTCTCTTCCTTTATCCAGTCCCTCCCCTCAGGAGTGGTTGAGTATGGGTCCATGGGGACACCCTTTAAAACAAGGGACGTTTCATGGGTTCTGAAAAAGGCAGGGCTGCGACGGGAAGAGCACGAAACCAAGGGCCGGGGCCTTCGCGCCGGCGACAGGGTGAGGCACCCTGCTTTTGGGCAGGGGGTGATCTCCAAACTCCAGGGTGAAGACAAGGTGGAGGTCCTCTTCAGAGACTTCGGCCGAAGGCTTCTTCATTTGGGGTACACGAGGCTGGAGAAAGTGTAGAAGACAGGAGACAGGAGCCAGCCGCCTTCGCCGAGAGGCTGCGGCGGGCCAAGGGAGACAGGAGCCAGCCGCCTTCGCCGAGAGGCTGCGGCGGGCCAAGGGAGACAGGATGAAAACATCAAACAAAAGCCGGGTTGAAAGCTGTTCCTTCGCCCCTTACCGCAAATGACAAATGACCAACGACCTGACCAAGTCAACGGAAAACAAAATCTCTTACGAAGAAGCAGTTTCTTATCTCTACAGCCTCCAGAAATACGGCATCAACTTCGGCCTCTCCAAGACGGCCAACCTTCTGAAGGCCTTCGGAAATCCTCATGGCCGGATGAAATTCATTCATGTCGCGGGAACGAACGGGAAAGGGTCTGTGGCAGCGATGCTGGAGTCCATCCTGATGCGTTCGGGCTTGAAGGTGGCCCTGTATACCTCGCCCCACCTGGTCCGGTTCACAGAGAGGTTTCGCATCAATGGCCAGGAAATCGAGCCTGAGGAGGTGGCAGCCCTCGTGGCTGAATTAAGGGATGTCATTCATCCCACCGAGCCGCCCACTTTTTTCGAAGTCACCACAGCCATGGCGCTCCTCCATTTCAGCAGGCAGAAGCCGGACGTCTCCATCATGGAGGTGGGAATGGGAGGCCGGCTGGATGCAACGAATGTGATCCGGCCGATGGTTGCCGCGATCACGAACATATCCCTCGAACATCAGGCTTTTCTCGGGCCTCGCTTGAGCGACATTGCGCGAGAGAAGGCGGGCATTATCAAAAGAGGCGTGGATCTGGTCACAGCAGCGATCCAGCCGGAGGTGGTCAACCTTTTCAGAGCAACCTGCGAGGCGAAAAAAGCCCCTTTCTGGAGAGTGGGCAAGGATGTTCGTTACCGAAGACACGGTTCAAAATTCCATTACTTCGGGTTCAGGAGAGTGGAAAAAGACCTGGAACTGGGTTTGTTTGGTAGACACCAGTTCCGAAATGCCGCTCTGGCCCTGGCGGTCATCGAAGTGATGGAGAAGAAAGGTTTTGCCGTATCCTCCGATTCAATCAGGGAAGGGCTGAGGAGAGCACGTTGGGTTGGTAGGATGCAGGTTGTATCGAAGGAGCCCCTGACGATTCTGGACGGTGCTCACAACCCGGGAGCGATGCGCACCCTGGCCGGCTCCCTGATGGAAGCTTTCCCGGGGCGGCGTCTCATCCTTGTCCTCGGCATCATGGGTGATAAAGACATTGCGAAAATCATGCGGGAGATCGTGCCCCTGGCGGACCGTGTGATCTTCACGAGGCCCGAGTACTACCGCGCTGCAACGCCGGAGACCCTGATGCAGGGAGCAGGACGTCTCAAGAAGAGGGGGCAAATCGTCACACCCATCTCCGAAGCTCTTGAGACGGCGAAGAGACTGGCCGGACCCCGGGACATGGTTCTTGTAACCGGCTCCCTTTTCACGGTCGGAGAGGCGATGGCCGCTCTCGACCCGGAGCAATACAAACCCGACAACTTGAGGTAGAGATCTGACCTGAGGAAGAATTTAACTTCGCCATTCGAGTTGAACAGTACTGATTTGGCTGCGGCCGAAGAAAGCATTGGGCCTTACAAGACGAGGTTGACCATTAAAGCAAGGAGAGCAATGCAGAGGATCTGTTTTTCAGTGTGCCTTGTCCTGGCGATGGTTCTTCAGGCGAACCTTGTCACGGCCATGGATCAGTTCGTGAAAGATCGCTGGTTTGAACCGAGGACCGGCCGGTGGCAGATCATGGCGGACAGGCTCAGCTACAGCGAAAAAGAAGGGCTTTACCACGCCGAAGGAAATGTCGTCATCACCAGCGGGGACGAGGTGCTCTCAGCTCAGAAAGCGATCTACAACGAAAAGACGGGGATCGTGGAACTTTTCGGAGATGTGGCCCTGGACGTGAAAGGGGACACCCTCAGGGCGCAAGAGGCTGTCTTTGATCTCAAGAACAATACCGGCCAGATCACGAAAGGACGCCTGTTCCTCAGGGAGAACCACTTCTACATCAGCGGGGAGAGCCTGGAGAAGACCGGGCCGGACACCTACAGGTGTATCCGGTGCCGCATCACCACCTGCGACGGCGAAACCCCTGACTGGAGCTTCTCCGGAACAGAAGTCAACGTCACCCTTGAAGGCTACGGGATCGTCAAAGACACGGTTTTCAGGATCCGCGATGTTCCCGCTTTCTACCTGCCCTACGGCATATTCCCTGCCAAGACGAAGCGGCAGAGCGGGGTTCTTCTTCCCAGGGGCGGGGTATCCAACCTGAACGGGATTGAGATCGAGCTGCCGATCTATTGGGCGATGACGGATCAGATGGATGCCACGTTCTATGAACACTATATGAGTGACCGCGGGCTGATGCAGGGGGTCGAGTACCGTTACGTGGCGGACGAGGAATCGAAGGGCGCGTTCCTGTTCGACATTCTCAAAGACCGAATCAAGGAGAAGGACCTCAACAGCTCAAAACAGGCAGGGATCAGCCCTTTCCCGAGGGCTGATGATACCCGCTACTGGGTCAGGGGCATGTCGGATCAATCCCTCCCTCTGGGGGTGAACGCCAAACTGGATGTGGATTATGTCAGCGACCAGGATTACCTGAGGGAATTCCAGAGTGGGCTTTACGGGTTTCAAGCGCGACCGGACCTGACCGCTGATTTCGGGAGGCCGGTGGAAGAAAACACCTCGCCCTACAGGAGGTCCACGCTGCGCCTGGACCGGGATGGAAAAGAGTACAGCCTCCAGGGCCGGGCTTCCTATTTTGAGCTGGTCGGCAATCCCGATGGGAACGATTTTTCTCCCGGCCTCGGGGGCGTGGATTTCAGCCTTCTGCCGAGGCCTTTGCCCGGCTCCCCCCTGTTCTTCAGGTTTCAGACCGATTACGACCATCTCTGGCGGAAAAAAGGCGTGAAGGGGGAGCAGGTGTTTTTTACGCCCGCGGTTTCGTATCCCCTGTGGCTGGGCCGGTACCTGGAGTTTGAGCCGTCCATGGCCTATGGCAGGAACATCCAACGGGTGGAGGACCCGGCTTCAGGGATTGAGAGCCAGGGGAGGGACATCTATGATTTTCAGACGCGGATGACCACGCACCTGGAAAGGGTTTTTGACCTCCAGGTGGGAGAGGTCAGGAAACTGAAGCACAAGGCCTCGCCTTCCCTGATCTACAACTACAGGGAATACAGAAACCAGGACACGTATCTACCCCTGTTTGAGCCGCTTAAGCAGGATGGAAGGTTCAATCAGGTCGCCTTCGCCTTCGACAACCTTTTTGACGTTCGGAAAGAGAACGAAAAGGGAGAAGTGATCTATGCACAGTGGGCGAGGTTCAATCTCGTTCAGGGTTACAACATTGAAAAGCCCACGGGAAACAGGGTTCCCGCGAACGAGAAGCGGGATTTTCTCCCCCTGGTGGGATTCCTGAGCGTATCGCCTGTTTATCCATTGAGCCTTCAGGCGGAAGTCGAATGGGATCACTATGAGAGCGATTTTACCTACGCCAATACGTCCCTCGAATTCAGCGTCAGGAGGGCCGGGGGAAAGCACGACACCTACGGCGTGGAGTACCTTTACCTGAAGGACGGCAACAAAGGGTTCAACTTCAATTTCAACATCCAGCTGCTCTACGGGTTCTCGGCGGGAGCCTCCCAGACGCGGGATCTCAGAAGGGACAAGAACGTGGGCCAGGCTTACTGGCTCGATTATCAATCCCAGTGCTGGGGGGTTCGAGTCATCAGTGAAAACGTGGTGGGCCTGGAGAGCTTCATGATTCTGTTCAGGCTGGAAGGCCTGGGTGGCCTGGGATCAAAGTAGCTGAACCAGGGTTGGGACTACCGGCCTAGGATGATGACCAGGCCTGCGGCCCAGCAGTAAGGCGCAAAGTAGTAGAGATTCCCCCTCCTCACCATACCCATCAGTATCTTCAAAGCCAGCAAGCCGACGACAATGGAGGTGATCAATCCGGCCATCAAGGGGATGAAACCGACGTTCCCCCATCCTCCGTCTCCCAGGTGGAGCACCATCGCTCCCAGGATGGCGGGAATCGAGAGAAGGAATGAGAACCGGGCGGCGAGATCTCGGTTCAGTTTGAAGAGCATGCCGCAAACGATGGTCGCCCCTGATCGAGAGATCCCCGGGGTGATCGCTATCCCCTGGGCGATGCCGACGGCAAGAGCGGCGGCAAGTCCCACGGTCGTGCGGGTTCCATGTTTGTCGGGAATCCATCGCGTGAGGGCGACGATCAACCCGGTGAAAAGAAGCGTGAAGCCGACGAGGGTGACCGACCCGAAGAGATCCTCCAAAGGCGACTTGAAGAGAACGCCGATCAGTCCTGTGGGCACCGTGCCGACGATCACCCACAAGGCCAGGGAGGCGTTGGCGCTTCGGGCGGAGGGTTCTCTCCTCCGGATGAGACCCAAGATAAGGAGCCACGAATCCACGATCATGCCTTTGAGATCGGAGCGGAAATAAAAACAGACGGCGATGAGGGTTCCCACATGGAGGGTGATGTCGAGGAACAGCTCGGGCTCCTTCATGCCGAGAAGGTTTTGAAAAAGGACGAGATGGCCGGAGCTGCTGATGGGCAGGAACTCGGTCAGCCCCTGGACGATGCCCAGAAAGATGGTAGACAAGGAATTCATCGATGCCCCTCCGGGAGGAAACTGGACCCTCATACACGAAAAGCTTGGCCCCCTGCAAGCTGAAACTGCTGATCAGGGCCCTGAAGCACTCCTTGACACTCCCCGGCCCTTCGCCTATAGTCTGGTCCTTAAAGACGATTGATGGTCGTATTCCTTGGAGGCGAGCCATGAAGATGAAGATTGGTGTGCTGTCTGCGGGCAGAGATTGTGCAGGCATCAATGCCGCCCTCCAATGGGTGGTCTATTCGGCACTGGATAAGGATTTGGTGCCCATGCGGGGCGTGATGTTCGAGGTGTGGGGCATCATCGACGGTTGGAGAGGCCTTATCGAGATCAAGCCCGACAAGAAGGAAGGCATGAAGCGGCTCGTGATGCCGTTGGATATGGACCTCGTGCGCACCTGGGACAGGTCCGGGGGAACGCGCCTCGGGACGAGCCTCGTCAACCCCTTTGACCCGAAGAAGGACCAGTCCGAAGCCATCCTGGAAAACATCAAAAAACTCCATCTGGATGCCCTGGTGGTCGTCAGCGGCATTGACAACCTGGGGGTTGCATACAAGCTCTTCAGGGAGGGGGTCAAAGTGGTGGGCATCCCGAAGACGATCGACAAGGATCTGTCCGAGACGGAATACACCCTTGGCTTTGACTCGGCCGTCAATTCGATCACCCAGGACATCGACAGAATTCGCATCACCGCCGGCTCCCACAGCAGGATTTTTGTCGTGGAAACCATGGGCAGGAAAGCAGGATGGCTTGCCCTGGAAGGAGGGGAGGCGACGGGGGCGGCGATCATCCTCATACCGGAGCATGACTTCGTGATGGAAAGAGTCGCTGAACTGCTCCTCAATCGCAAGAAGGCGGGACATCGGTACAGCATCGTCCTCGTCTCCGAGGGAGCGAAGCCGCGGGGAATGGACATGGTCCTTGAGAGGCGCGGCCAGGACGGGTTTGGGAACTACTACCTGGGCGGGATCGGCGGCTTTATCGCAGAGCAGATTGAAAAAATGACCGAGATGGAAGTGCGTTATGTCGCTTTGAGGCACCTCCAGCGGGGAGGAGCCCCCACAGCCTACGACCGGCGAATGGGCCGCAAATTCGGCATCGGCGCGGTGGACATGATCGCCAATGAAGACTTCGGCCGGATGGTCGCCTGGAAACAGGGGGAAGTCACCACAGTGCCGTTGAAGAAAGCCCTGGAGCGTCTGAACCTCGTGGATGTGGAGAAGCTGTACAACACCAAAGACTACCGGAGCAGGGATCAGACCTTGTAAGGAAAAATCTTGCCGGGATTCAGGATCCCCTTCGGGTCAAAGGCGAGCTTGATCCGAGCCATGACCTCGATCGCAGGCCGCGACAATTCCATGTCGAGGTAGGCCGCCTTGGTCAGCCCGATGCCGTGCTCGCCGGAGATCGTTCCCTTCATTTCCAAGACCTTTCTGAAAAGCTCGCGCACCACCCTTTCCACCTTGTCCGCTTCTTCTGGAGCCTTCTTGTCGAACAGGACATTGACATGGATGTTCCCGTCCCCTGCGTGGCCATAAGCAGCGATGGGGAGCTCGTACTTGCGGCCAAGGGCGTCGAGGAATGAGGAGAACTCAGCCATCCGGGTCCTGGGCACCACAATATCCTCGCTCACCTTGTCAGGCCTCAACTTGTAAACCGAAGGGGAAACGTTTCGTCTCGCCTCCCAGAGTTTGTCCGCATCCCGCTTCCTGGAGGCGGCGACAAACCCCAGGGCTCCTGATTCCAGGCATATGTCCCGGATTCTCTTCCCGTCCCTTTTGGTGATGGTTTTCTCCCCGTCCACTTCGATCAGGAGAAGGGCGCCGCATTCAGGGGGAACGCTCATCCCGAGCTCCTCCCGCACGCTGTCGATGCAAAGCCTGTCCAGGAGCTCGAGGGCCGTTGGGACGATCTTCCGGCGGGTCATCCCGGATACCGTTTCCACGGCTGCGGAAACCGTAGGGAACAGGGCCATCATCGTTTTCGTTGACGGGGGCTTTGGGATGAGCCTGAGGGTGACGTCGGTGATTACCGCGAGGGTGCCCTCGGACCCGACGAGGAGGCGGGTGAGGTCATACCCCACCACGCCCTTGGCTGTCTCAACGCCCGTCTTGATGACTTCGCCCGTGGGGAGCACAGCGGTCATGCCCAGAACATAGTCCCTGGTGACACCGTATTTCACCGCCCGGAGACCTCCCGCGTTCTCAGCGATGTTGCCCCCGATCGAGGAGATCTTGGTGCTCGCCGGGTCCGGAGGGTAGAAAAGATCGAGCTTTTCCACCTCTTCCTGGAGAACGGAGGTGATCACCCCTGTTTCTACCTTTGCGATGAGGTTTTCCGGGTCGATCAGAAGGATGCGGTTGAACCGATCCATGGTGATGACGAGG
The DNA here is from genome assembly GCA_020060805.1 of Deltaproteobacteria bacterium. Classification (GTDB taxonomy): domain Bacteria; phylum Desulfobacterota; class DSM-4660; order Desulfatiglandales; family HGW-15; genus JAHECH01. The sequence continues at coordinate 10,366 of JAGUZM010000517.1, forward strand.
CCGCCCCTGACCGGCAGGGCCCCTCCGCTCTTGCCGCTTCCTGCGCCCCTGGGGATGACCGGGAAATCTTCCTGGTTTGCCAGGACAAGAATTCTGGAGATGTCCTGGGCGTTTCCGGGAAATGCGACGGCATCGGGCATGTAGGAGAGCTTGGTCGCATCCGTGCCAAAGGGAGCCAGGTCGTCTCGGCGGGTTAAGACGTTCTCAGGCCCGAGAAGGTCCTTCAGTTTTCTGAGGGCGCGATCCGGGATCATGGCAGCAAGGTGGTCCTGCTCTTGAGGGCATGGCGGAGGGTCATGGAATCCGTGTACTTCAAGTCTCCTCCCATGGGCACACCCAGGGCGATTCTCGTGATCCTGATCCCCTTGCCGGAGAGGAGCTTGGTGATAAAGGAGACCGTTGCTTCGCCCTCTGCGGTCGGGTTCGTGGCAAGAATGACTTCCTTGATTCCCTCCTTGGGGAGCCGGCCGAGGAGTTCGCTGATTTTCAGGTCTTCAGGACCGACGCCGTCCAGGGGCGAGAGGACGCCGTGGAGCACGTGATACCTCCCTTTGAAGACGCCCGATTCTTCGATGGCGAGTTGATCACCGGGGCCCTCCACGATGCACAGAATGCCGTTCGCCCGGCTCTCGTCCTGGCATATGGCGCACGGATCTTGATCGGTGAAGTTGTAGCAGACGGAACAGAACCGGATACTCTCCTTCACTCTCAGGAGGGTTCGGGCAAGGTTGTCAGCCAGATCCCTGTCGCTTTTCAGGATATGGAGGGCGACCCGGGTCGCTGATTTCTGCCCGATCCCGGGAAGCTTTGAAAGCTGCTGGATCAGGTTCTCTAGGGCCGGAGGGAAAATGCTCATGCGACCCCCCTGTCAAAAGAGGCCCGGAATCTGGGGGAGGTTGAGCCCGTGGGTCAGTTTTCCCATTTCTTCATTCATCATTGCCTTGGCCCTGGACAGGGCGTCGTTGACGGCTGCCAGGATCAGGTCCTGAAGCATGTCTTTGTCCTGAGGGTCTATCACCTCAGGATCGATCGTGATGCTCACGATCTCCTGCCGGCCGTTGGCGACCACGGTGATCATGCCCCCACCCGCGGAGACCTCCACGGTTCTATTCGCCATTTCCTCTTGAAGCTTGGCCAGCTTGGTCTGGAACTGCTGCGCCTGTTTCAGAAGATTTCCCATGTTGGGTATGCCTTTCATGATTTCTTCCTCCTTGCTTATTCCTGGGCTCCCTTGTTTCCCTGCCCCCTGCTGCGGGGAGGTCCCTCACCCTTGATCTCCCCCTGAAAGACGTCGAGCACATCCTGGATCGGTTTGGAAGTCCCAGCCTGCCGGAGTTCGTGGGGGTCCGGTTTTTCCCCGGACCCTGCGGGCTTTGAGGCCGGGTCGAGAGGGGCGTTAACGATCTTGATGTCGAGGGGACGTCCGAAAAACTCCATCAACCCCTTGCGAATCTTTTCGAGCCGCTCCGGGTCATCAAGGTACGTGGCGGAAAAGGGGCTACCGCCTCTCTTGATTTCGATCCTGTCCCCTGAGCTGCCCAGGAACACCCACTCCTTCAGGACGCTCGCCATGGAATGATTCTGAGGGGAGAGGTGGCTCAGGAACCTCGTCCAGTCATCCGGGCTGAGGAACTCCTTCTCGTTTTCCCCGGGGGTCTCGGGATCCTTTTTCCCCTCCCAAGGAGCGCCCGGGTCAGACAGCTGCCCCGCGGGGACCGTCTCACCAGAACCGGACGGAGACAGGCTTGCCAACCGGGTCTCAAGGGCTTCGATCTTGGCGATGAGGTCATTAAACCCGAGGATTTCTCCCATGGAGCAGAGCTTGAACAGGACTGTCTCCAGCACGAGTTTCGGATGGCTTGTGAGTCTCAGGCTCTCCTCCTGGCGGATCAGAAAGCTGAGACACTGGTGGAGCTTCTCCATGCCGGCGGCTTCCGCCTGCCGTTTGAGCTCCGCCCTGTCCGCGTCAATCACGTCGAGGAGGCCACCCTCCGGGGCAACAAGGACCACCAGGAGATCCCTGAACTGGTCCATCAGGCTGCGGTAGAATTCCCGGATGTCGTAGCCGTAGGTGTATATCTGATCCACGATCTCCACGCATTTCCTGGTGGAGCCTGCCAGGATGGAGGCGGATGTTTCAAACAGGAGCGCCCTGTCGATGACGCCCAGGATATCCGTGATGTGCTTGTCCTCCACCTTGGCTCCGGTGAAGGAGACGACCTGATCGAGGAGGCTCTCCGCGTCCCGCATGCTCCCCTCAGCCTCCCTGGCGATGAGGGTGAGCCCTGACCGGCTGATCTCGATGCCCTCCTCTGCCGTGATTTTTTCCAGGTGCTGGACGATCAGGGCGAGGGGAATTCGCTTGAAGTCGAATTTTTGACACCTCGACAGGATGGTCACCGGGACCTTGTGGGGTTCGGTGGTGGCGAAGATGAATTTCACGTGAGGGGGCGGCTCTTCCAGCGTTTTCAGAAGGGCGTTGAAGGCCGGGAGGGTGAGCATGTGGACTTCATCGATGATGTAAACCCTGTGCCTGCCGGAGGAAGGCATGTACCTGATGTTTTCCCTCAGCTCCCGGATTTCATCTATCCCGCGATTCGAGGCGCCGTCGATCTCCTGGACATCCACGGACGACCCGGCGGTTATCTCCTGGCAGGAATGACATTGGTTGCAGGGAATGCCCGGTTCGCCCTGGGGGCAATTGATCGCCTTGGCGAGGATTCTGGCCACAGACGTTTTCCCAACCCCCCTCGCGCCGCTGAAAAGGTACGCATGGGCGAGCCTCTCCGCCTTCATGGCATTCATCAGGGTCTGGGTGATGTGTTCCTGGCCGATGACGTCCTGAAACAATCGAGGACGCCATTTTCTGGCCAAAACTTCATAAGCCATGGCGCACTGAAACGCTCCTTTGACCGATCTCCCGGTCCTGAGCCCGGGACCTCCTCAACCGTCCATACCTGGCCTGTGAATCAGCAGGGCTCAGGATCGATGCCCGACAGAGGATTCAACCAATCAGGCGGCGTGAGGCGAAATGGCGCGGCAGAGAGGGGTGGCGGAGAGAGAGGGATTCGAACCCTCGGTACCGCTTTGAGGGCGGTACACGCGATTTCCAGTCGCGCTCCTTCGGCCAACTCGGACATCTCTCCGTGTTTCCAACGAAATGCCATTAGCTCATCGCTAATGGCCGCAGGCTGATGTGCATTCAGGGATGCTGAATTTCCCTGGCGGAGAGGGTGGGATTCGAACCCACGTGCCCCGCTATTAACGGGACAAGTCGATTTCGAGTCGACCCCGTTACGACCACTTCGGTACCTCTCCGTCCCCTTCCTTACCCCCTCCTGGAATGGAAGAAATCCTGCATGAGGGCCAGGCACTCCTCCGCCATGATTCCAGCGAGGACCTCTATCCGATGATTCAGCCGGCTGTCAGCGGCAAGGTTGTACAAAGACCCCGCAGCCCCCCACTTGGGATCAGAAGCACCGAAGATCAACCTCCCGACTCTTGCATGGACGGCTGCTCCCATGCACATCGGACAGGGCTCTATCGTTACGACCAGGGTGGCGCCCTCCAGCCGGTAATTCCCGCACGCGGAACCTGCCCTCCTGAGGGCCAGGATCTCGGCATGGGCGGTCGGATCTTTCAGGGACAGGGGCTGATTATGGGCTCTCGCGATGATCCCACCGCCTTCATCCGCGACGAGAGCTCCCACAGGCACCTCGCCCTCGGCAAAGCCCTTGCCCGCCTCATCGAGAGCCTCTTTCATCAAAAGATAAGGGTCAAAGACCATGATTTTTTTTCGTTTATCACGTCTCCACCCATCCGTCAACACGTTACTTTCAGAAGAGGAAGGGATGGGAATCCATTTTTGAGGTTTAACTTCATCCCGGAACAGTGGTATTCTATGAAGGAAAGTCATAAGCAGGTTTCGGGGGTGAAGGGGTGATGTGGAAGACTCTGACGGATAGAGAGAAGATCGCAGCGGTTCTCCAGGTCATAGCTTCCCGGGAAATACCACTCGTCGTGCTGATCAGTGATGAAGCCCATGAATTCACTTCCAAGGTCATCACTTACGACGTTTGGGGTCAAATCCCCGAACTGATCATCCAGGAGGTGTCTCCGGGAGAGGGCAACGCCCTTATTCAGGCCGATTCGGACCTGGTCCTGGAGTTTCCGATCAAGAGCCTCCTCTGCCGGATCAGGGCGAGATATCTGGGAGTGAACAGGGAGTACCCCCATGGGCTCGTCCTCAGCTTTCCTGAATCTATCGAGTATATGGAGAGACGGCGTGAGGAGCGGCACGTTTATGAGACGCTGGATTTTGTGTCCGTGGACTTCGAGCTCAGGGGGAAGGACAAAAAAACCAAAGTCTATTCCCTCAGCGTGCTGGACAGCTCCCTTCATGGCCTCGGCATTTTGATCACTGAAAAAGACTTTGACCTGGTGAAGATCCTCAAGCCGGGGGATGAGCTCAGGGATATCTCTTTGTATACCGAGTCATCCGTGATCAAGGTGAACGGCGTGATCCGGCATATCACCAAGATCGAGTCAGGGAAATACCAGGGGACGTACCTGATGGGCATGGAGTCCCCTGAGATGATCCAGATCGGCGGCACCTCTGAGGACCAGGATGAATAAGCTTCTCCGCAAAGGCCTCCGTTGAGACCGTGGCCGACATGCTGGAGCAGCACCATCAGAGAGCGACCAACTTCTATGGAGATTGACTATTTCAGCGTCAGCGAGGAGGATATCCGGAAGGAAAAGGAAAAAGCCCGGCGCCTGAGGCAGTCCCCCTGGTGGAGGAGAAAAATCGAGCGGGGCACCTGCTATTATTGTCACAGCGCGGTGGGCAGGACCCAACTCACCATGGATCATGTCGTGCCTTTGAGCAGGGGGGGAAGAAGCAACAAAGGCAACCTTGTCCCCGCTTGCAAAGAATGCAACAACAAGAAGAAGTATCTCTTGCCCGTGGAATGGGAGGAATACCTGGAATCCCTTTCGAAAACCTCCGAAAACGAATGACCCACCACGCTTTTGTGTGTCAGGACTTGGTCACCTTCACGACCGTCCCGATGACTTCATTGGGATCCATTCCCAGGTATTCGCAAGCCCGCCCCATATTGACCGCCACTTCAAGAAGGCTGGAACTGTTGATAAGGGCGAGGGGCTTGCCCTTTTCCTCCTCCGCGTAAATGCGGCTGAGCTTCTTGATCGCCAGGTTTCCGACTTCGATGCAGGGCATTGCCCTGCCGAGGAACCGATCCAAAGCCATGGAGGGGATGTTGGTGATGACGTTTCCGAAGCGATCGATCCGGATGATTTCGCCGAAAAGGGCGTTTCCATCGCTGTGAGGCTCAGGAAGAATCAAGGTCGCCGGGTCACTCACGATCTTGCCCATTTTCCTGAGGCTGACCCCCAGGGAGAGATGGGCTGCTACGGGAGCGAAAATCTCACGGCCGTGAAAGGTGGGGGTGACGTGGGGCAGGAAATACCGGGCTTCCGTGAGTTCGATCACCAGGGCGTTTTCATCGTCCTTGAGAGCAGGCCAAAAGGCCCCGTTGTCAGGCCCGACAAGCCAACGGGAATTCACCTCAGCGGCGATGAGCCGTCTGCCACTCCCGACACCCGGGTCCACGACGGCGACATGGACGGTGCCTGCGGGGAAAAAAGGATAGGTTTCGCGGATGACCCTGGCCGCCTGGGAAACAGCACCGGGATGGATCTCGTGGGTTACATCGATGATTTTGGCCGCACCGTTGATCGAAAGGATGACCCCTTTCATCATGGCGACATAGGGGTCGGCGGTGCCGAAGTCCGTGGTGAGGGTGATGATTCCGGATGGTTTCATGGCCAATCAGCGACCAGCTTGGGCACGATTTCCCCTGCTTTTCCCAGGAGAACAAAATCCATCATCCTGGAATTGGGGGTTTCCTCGAGGTTGATCTCAGCGACCGTGGCGTCTGCTTCCTTGGCCTCAAACGCCAAAGACGCCGCAGGCTGAACAACGGCCGATGTCCCGATCACGAGCATCACCTGGCAAGTCCTGCAGGCTTCGACCGCCTGCTGGAGCAAACGGTAGTCCAGGGATTCACCGAACCAGACCACATGGGGGCGAAGGAGGCCGCCGCATTCCTGACATTCGGGCATGGGCCCCATGCTCGGGGACGTATCCATGGTGATGCGACGGCACCTCGTACACCGGACCTTCCAGAGGTTGCCGTGGATCTCCATAATGTTCCTGCTTCCGGCCTTGATGTGAAGCCCGTCCACGTTCTGGGTGACGAGGGTGAAATGGGGCACCTTTTTCTCGAGGTCCGCAAGGGCCACGTGGGCAGGGTTAAAGGTGAGTCCTGAGATGAGGTTTCGGCGCCAGTTGTAGAATTCCCAGACGAGCTTCGGGTCTCTCGCGAACGCATCGGGTGTGGCGAGTTCCATG
>JAGUZM010000187.1 GCA_020060805.1 Deltaproteobacteria bacterium
GCGCCGGAAGAACTGGGCCAGACTGCCCGCCCTGCCGCGATCAACCCCAATTTGAATCCCGGATTTTCGCCTATTGTTGCACAAATAGGTCTCTGCAATTGTCAAAGGAAACCAGCGCTGGGCCACGGGGCGGACCCGCAAGCATATCCCGCAGTCGCAATCCACTCTGTCCTTTTCTTTGAGACGCTGTTTTCGCCCCCAAAAACATCAACATAAGGCCCTTTAATGGACGACCCCAGACCCATCGATCCGCGTGCAATGCCAGTCTCCCGGCAAGGAGTTCATCCAGGGTGTCAACGATTCTCTTCCAGCGTGAGAAGTCACTTTGCTATCCCCTCCCCTTTCCCTTCCGGCAACACACTTCGAACCGCGGCCCGGAGCTGTCGGGCTGAGGGCAGTTTGCCTTTCATCTCAGCGGGAAGTTTGGATTGCAGCACGTATGTGGCCACGCCGATGGGGTTGGCCTTGGTGCGCAGGGCATATTCCACCTCGATGTCATCCTTTTCGGCGCAGAGGATGACGCCGATGGAGGGCCGGTCGCCGGGGCCGTGTTCCTTGTCGTTAAGGAGGCTCAGGTAAAAATCCATCTTGCCGGCATATTCGGGCTCGAAGGGTCCTACCTTCAGCTCAAAGGCGACGAGGGCTTTAAGGAAGCGGTGATAGAAAAGCAGGTCGATGAAATACTCTTTTTGCCAAGCGTCAGCCGGTGCTGGCGGCCGATAAAGCAAAAGCCTTAGCCGAGTTCGAGGATAAAGTCCCGCAGCCGCTCGATGAGCCGGTCTTCCAGGGCCCGTTCCGTGACCGCCCGGCGGATGCCGAGGAATTCGAGATTGTAGGAGCTCTTGAGCATCCCGTCGGCCTGTTCGGCCAGATGCTCCGGCAGAGCGAGATCGAAATTGTGGGACTTTCTTTCCGTTATGGCTCGCTCGTAGGCCCCGGCCTTGATCTGGTTCAAGAGGACATTGCGGGACCAGCCCAGGCGCGCCGTCGCCTCAAGATACCAGAGCCGTGCGGCGGGATTCTTGATCTTTTTTAGTAGCTCGACATGGTGCCCCCAGGGGACTGCGGAGAGTAATTCGTGAACAAGTTGTTCAAGAACTGTCATCGGCCCGTCCGACTGGCTTCGACGGTCGGAGGATGCCGATTCTGGAACACCCTGTTCCAGAAGCCGATGCCTGCGTCCCTGCATTTCTTGAACAGCCTGTTCAAGAAACTCGTCACTCGAGTATTCCGAGAAGAATTGTCGCATGAGCCACACGTTGTTCGCCGAAAACCCCCTTGTGCCAGGAAACGCCCGGCGCAGGTCCGCCGCAACCATTTCTCTCACCAGCTGTGAGAGATTTTCGTCCTTCGGCGCCTGCTTTCCCTGCCGGGTCAATTCTCTCACAAACTGTGCGAGAAATCGCTCATCGGTATGATCCCGGTAAAACTGGCGCATCCGCCACGCGTTCTGAGGAGAAAAACCGGTCGATCCTGGAAAGGCGGCCTTGTCCTCACGCCACTTGATGAGCACGCACTCCAGACGTCGGATCACGATGATGGGCAAGACGACGTTTTGGTACTCCTAGGCCTTGAACTTGCCGCGCAAACGCTCGGCGGATTTCCATATCTCAGTGGCGAGGTTGTCGAGTTTGGGTTTATTCAAAGAAAGGGGCATTAAAAAGCTCCTTTCAACGCATGGAATGGGTAGGACTCGTCAGGTTTCCAAAGGTGCCACCGCCTACCTGCCGCACATCGCTTGACCTGAACGAAGGTTTATTTTCTCGATCCATATCACTTTCCTCGTCACGGAAAAACTCCTGCAAGCATCTTTTTTCTCTGATGGCTCATATGTTGCCAGGTCTTTTTCGCCGGAACGATCTTCATGGGCTTCGGTTCTTTGGGGCCGTTATTTAATTGGCAGTAATGGTTTATGAAGGGAAGACCGGCCCAGTCTGGTTTGTCCGAGCACATCCGGCCGTTGCTTGACCAAACGGATGGCACCAAGTAGGATGGTACGGGTGTAAACCCTAGAACATCAGGGAAAGAGCCATCGTGGGCGGGTCTCATCCCGCAAGTCCCCCCCAGGGAAAGAGACGTTTGAAGCTTGTACGAATCGCCCTAAGTTTACCTGTGAAATACCATGATTCTGGGCACTTGGTAAAGCAATTTCTCGGCATTTCACGATAGACCGAGAAGGTTAAGGAGTTGATCTCCTACCCACTGAATCCCTCTGACCCCCCTTCTTTTCACGCCTACCGCAATCGCGACATCGACGCTTTCCTTCGGCTCTACACTGATCTTCCCCTCAACCCGTGCGTCATCTTTCACCATCTTTGCCGTTCAAGGTTTTACAAAGTTTTACAAATTAGTGTTTGTCTGTGGCAGAAGAACAGGATAAGGTACAGACCCATCAGATCCCTCACGACATCGAGTGACAAGTGATAAGATGAATCTCCCGACAATGACCGGTGGCGGATGAGGCAGCCGTGAAGAAGGCGTCCATGTTCAAGATCTTTCGCGTCTTCCTGGTGCTCGGCGCAGGGGCGACGCTCGCCTGGGCACTGGAGGAGTTCAAGCCTGAGACGAAACGGCGCCCCCCAGCGATGCGGGACGGCTGGTGGAGGTGATCCCGGCCAAGTCAGCGACTGTCACCGTGACCGTGGAAGGCTACGGGACCATGCAGCCTCGGAGCACCCTCAAACTGGTGGCCGAGGTGCGGGGCCAAATCGTCAAGCAACACCCGGGATTCGAAGAGGGTGGGTTTGTCGCTCAAGGCGCCGAGGTGGTCGTCATCGATCCGCGCGACTATGAGCTTGAGGTGGAAAGCCGCAGGGCGCAAATTCGTCAGACCAGTGCCGAGCTTGAGCGTTTGGAACAAGAAGAGCGCAACCTGGAAGCCACCCTGCGAATAGCCCGAAACGACGTCAGTCTCGCCAAAAGCGAACTGGAACGCCTTCGTAACCTGGTAGGCCGCAATGTCGTACCCCAATCTCTGGTAGATCAAACCGAACAGAAGTACCTGGGCAGCCTGGAGCGGCTGCAGAATTTAGAGAACCAGAAGGAGCTGTTCAGGCCGCGCCGTGAGCTCCTGCAAGCACAACGCAGCATGACCCGAGTGATGCTGCGCCAGGCCGAGCTCAACCTGGAACGCACGCGCATCAAGACGCCCTTTGACGGCTGGGTACTCCAGAAATCCGTCGAGGTCGGCCAGCACGTGAACGCCGGCCAGGTGGTGGGGGCTATTTACGAGGCCGGCGCCCTGGAGATCGAGGTGCGCATTCCGGTAAAGGATTTGAAATGGCTGCCCCGACCTATTTCTCCCCAAACCCCGGTAAAGGCCGAGGTCGTTTTCGAAGACTCTGTGGACAGGTACACTTGGCCTGCCGAGGTGATTCGCCAAAAGGCCGAGGTGGAAGCGAGCACCCGCACCTTGCCCCTCGTGGTAGCGGTCGGCGGCACTTCTTCGCCCGATCGAGGGTCACCCCTGCCCCTCAGGCCGGGCATGTTCGTCACAGTAAAAATCATCGGGCGGGCGATCGAGAATGCCTTTGTGCTCCCCCGGCATGTGGTCTATCCCGGTGATGTGGTTCACAAGGTGGTCGCAGATCGTTTGCATATTCAGCCCGTTCGTGTTCTGCGGGCATACAGGGACCAAGTGGTCGTTGGAAGCGGTCTTGCCGACGGGGATCTGATCGTTCGCACCCCCCTCTCCGCTGCCACGGAAGGGATGAAGGTGAGGATAAAGGACTCGCAGGGGCTTCGACGACCATCCTGATCTTGCGACGTTTGCAAACCGTGGGATAGAACCCCCGCAAGAGGTTTCAACTTCATCCATTTGAGCCTTGACTGATCGAGATAAAATGCCATGCGTTCCCTCGGACAGTGGTCCATCCGCAACAATGTCACCATCAACCTGATCGTGATTTTCATCATGGTTGCGGGCGTGCTGACCATGTTGAAGATGCGCCGGGAGATGTTTCCCCAGTTCTCCCTGGATATGATCTACATTAGCGTGGCTTACCCGGGAGCCAGCCCCGAAGAAGTTGAAGAAGGCATCTGCATCAAGGTCGAAGAGCAGATCGAGGGCCTCGAGGGCATCGCCCGGATGCTCTCCACCGCCCGCGAAGGAGAGGGCTCGGTACTGGTCGAATTGGAGGCCGGCGCCGATGCCCGTAAGTTGCTCGATGAGATAAAAGCCCAGATCGATCGCATCACCACCTTTCCCGAGGAGGCCGAGGAGCCCTTTATCATTGAGGTTATCCGGCGTGACCCCACCGTGTACGTCGCAGTATTCGGTGATGCCGACGAAAAAAAACTGCGCAAATTCGTTGAAAAGATCCGTGATGACCTATTGGCAGCCGAACCTCCGCCGCCCTCGCGATCCGGGGGGTTCCGGGGTCTCTTTTACGCGATCATCGACCTTCTGAAGCTGAAAGAGCCGGATCGAATCACGCAGATTGATCTCGTGGGGGTGCGCCCCTATGAAATCGCCGTCGAGGTTTCGGAGAACGATATGCGGCGGTTCGGCCTCTCCTTCGATCAGGTGGTTCAGGCCGTGCGCACCGGCTCCATCGATCTGCCCGGCGGCAGGATCAAAACCGAGCAAGGTGAGATCCTGGTGCGCGCCAAAGGACAGCTCTACACCGGGTCGGAGTTTGAAGAGCTGCCGCTGATTACGTTGCCGGAGGGCACCGTCGTTCAGCTGGGACAGGTGGCCCGAGTCATCGATGGTTTCAGCGATGTAGATGTGCGCGCACGGTTTGACGGCAAACCCGCGGCCCTTGTCAGCGTCCACCGCACCAGCAAGCAGGATGTGATCGAGATTGCCCGCATCGCCAAAGACTATGTTGAGCGCCATCGGGACCAAATGCCGCCGGATATCCAGCTCGCCCTCTGGGGTGATCTCTCCGTCATGGTTCAGGAGCGTGTCGATCTCCTGCTCCGAAACGGCACCCAGGGAATGTTCCTGGTGTTTCTTGGCCTCGCCCTGTTCCTGAACATCCGACTGGCTTTCTGGGTAGCCCTGGGGATTCCCCTCTCCTTCATGGGGGCCTTCATGGTGCTGGACGTATTGGATCAGACCGTCAACATGATCTCCCTTTTTGCCTTCATCATGACCCTGGGCATTCTGGTGGACGATGCGATTATCGTCGGGGAGAATGTGTTTACCCATTATGCCAGCGGGAAATCACCGGCTGCGGCCGTCGTCGATGGGCTCAAGGAGGTGGGGGGGCCGGTCTTGATGGCGGTGACGACCACGATGGTTGCCTTCGTACCGCTGCTCTTTGTGACCGGCATCATGGGGAAATTCATCGCGGTGATGCCTATGGCGGTTGTCGCCATTCTCGCGGTTTCGCTTTTTGAGGCCTTCGTGATCCTGCCGTCCCACCTCGACCACGCCCTGAGGACATCCGAGCGCAAAAAGGAGAGGTTCAGCTGGCATGAGCGCATCCGCCGGCGGGTTGAAGCGGGCTTGAACTTTGTCATCGCCAACCTCTATACGCCGGCCGTTCGCTACGCGGTCCGCAACAAATACTTCACCCTTGCCATCGGCATCGGGGTGCTGATGATCAGCTTCGGTGTCGTTAAAGGCGGTTACGTGCCCTTCGTGTTTTTCCCCAAGGGAGAAAGCAACTGGGTCATCGCCGACCTGAGCTACCCCCTTGGAACCCCTTACAAGATCACCGAAGATACGGTTGCGCACATCGAAAAGAGCGCTTTTGCAGTGAACGAAGACCATCCCGACTTCACCCGCAGAAATGGACCCCTGGTAAAAAACGTGTTTTCCCTGGTGGGCCTGATTCCTCGCCGTGACTGGAAACCGGAAGAATACGGGAGTCATGTCGGGGTGATCTGGGTAGAAGCGGCCCCCTCGGAGGTGCGGGAAGATATTTCCACCAGCGACATCATGGCCGCCTGGCGGCGCAAGATCGGGGAAATACCGGGCATGGAAAGTCTGACCTTTGCCACCATCGAGGGGGGGCCGGCGGGAAACCCGATCGAAATCCAGCTGTCGGGCCATGATTTCGATCAACTGCAGCAGGCTGCTGAAGAAGTGCGACGCGAGCTCGCCACCTATCCCGGAACCATGGACATCAGCCACAACTTCAAACCCGGCAAACAGGAACGAAGACTGACCATCCGCCCGGGCGCCCGTTCCCTTGGCGTCACCATGCGGGACATCGCCCGCCAGACGCGGCAGGCCTTTTACGGTGAAGAGGCCTTGCGCATTCAACGCGGAAGAGACGACGTCAAGGTGTTGGTTCGCTATGCCGAGAGCGACCGCAGCACCCTGGGTGGCATTGAGGACATGCGGATTCGCACCCCGGACGGGCGTGAGATACCCATCCATGAGGTGGCGCTTGTCTCGATGGGCCAAGCCTATTCAACGATAAACCGGGTGGATCGCAAGCGCACGATTACGGTCACCTCCGATATCGATGAAGCTGCCGGCAACGCCAGTGCCATCGTCGCCGAGCTGAAAGCCGATTTTCTGCCCAAGCTGATCGAGCGCTATCCCGACCTGAGCTATGACCTTGAGGGCCAGGAGAAAAGGACCGCCGAATCCTTGGACAGCCTCCAGAGCGGCTACATCCTGGCACTGATGGGGATCTTTTTGCTCCTGGCCTACCAGTTTCGATCCTATATCCAGCCGATCATCATCATGGCAGCGATTCCATTCGGCTTGGTCGGTGCAATCTTCGGCCACCTGGTGATGGGCATGCAGTTTACCATGATCAGTATCTTCGGCATCGTGGCCCTGTCCGGCATCGTGGTCAACGATTCCCTGATCCTGATCGATTTTATCAATCGCGCCGTGGGAGACGGGATGGACGTGGAGGATGCCGTTGTGGAAAGCGGGCGCGCCCGTTTCAGGGCCGTGCTGCTGACTTCTCTCACCACCGTTGCCGGGCTTTTGCCGCTCCTCCTGGAACGCAGCTTTCAGGCCCAGTTCCTGATTCCCATGGCCGTCAGCATCAGCTTCGGGCTAATGGCCGCCACGGTACTGACGCTCTTGTACGTACCATGCCTGTACATGCTCGTCTATGAGCTGACCCAAGCGCTTACCCGCAAGAAAGCGCCGCCGCCTACCGCAAACCACACGCCGTAACTATCGGGAGGCAGATGGTTCAAAAAAATTCTTTTCGGTCATTCCCTGCTGATGCCCTCAAGATCCTCCGGGCGCAGACGATAGCGAATCACATTGCCCTCGTGCAGGCCACGAAATTCGTTTCCTATATAATTGACCACTTCCCCGCGGTCCGCATCGGGGATAGCAGCCTCGACGGCCATGGCCATGATGAGCTCGGGCCGGAACGCCTTCCATTCGAGCACGCTGCGACGAACTGCCTTGCGAACGAAATCGCGATAGACCAGCGCGGCCTTCTCTGGGGTTTCGACCTCCGCGCGCAACGTCCTGTAGTTCTCAGCCGAAGTCAGGTAGGCGTCGATATGCACCTCCCTCAGTAGGGAAACATTGTTCAGCTCATAGATTCCGATAAGACCGTCAATATAGGCGCTGTCGTCCATGGTGAGGAACGACATAGGCGCGAGATCGGCCTTCAATAAAGGAATATTGGAGGCGATGCGCGAGGTTCTCTTGTTAATATCGTCAAAAGCCTGCAGATAAGGGATATAAACGAGAAGAAAGAACGACTGTTCAAACGGATCATGAATGGCCGCTGCTTTTTCGATCAGTATGTCGAATTCATCCTCGATCTCGAATTGGTCGTCAAGGGGCCTGAAGCTTGAATGGGTAATACCAACGGGCATGCGCCGCAGCCGGCCGGCCATGGCAGGATCTGCCAGAA
>JAGUZM010000137.1 GCA_020060805.1 Deltaproteobacteria bacterium
GCGGTCCCCTCATTCCCGTCGATCACACGCACCTTGAAGTCCACCAGCCCCATTTCCTGGATCTGAGGAAAGAATTTGTTCAGCGCTTTTCTCAACGCGTTGTCCAGGGCGTTCACCGGGCCGTCCCCTTCGGCGGCCGTGATCTCATAATCATCGGCCACGGAGATCTTGATGGTGGCGTGAGAGGTGCTCGGGCCGGAGCGGTTCTTTTCCATCGTGACGCGCAAGGACTCGAGGGTAAATGGGTCCTGGAACTGGCCGGTCACCTTCTTGATCAGGAGTTCGAGAGATCCTTCCGCCGCATCGAACTGATACCCCTGGTCTTCCATTCGCTTGATCTCGTTTACGATCTTTTCGCTGTCGTACCCGTTCCCTCCGACCTTGACCCCCATCTCCCTTGCCTTGTACTCGATGTTGCTTTTCCCTGACAGGTCGGAAACGAGCACCCTTCTGCGGTTTCCCACGGTCTCCGGTTCGATATGCTCATAGGCGGCAGGCTTTTTCAGGATGGCGCTCACATGAACGCCCCCTTTATGGGCAAAAGCGCTCTTCCCCACGAAAGGCCTGCCTGTGTATGGGGATATGTTGGCCACCTCGCTTACATAATAGGAAAGCTCTGTGAGCCTTGCGAGGTTTTCGGGGGTGATGCAGGAATACCCCTTCTTGATCTGAAGGTTGCCGATCGCGGAGATCAGGTCCGTGTTTCCGCACCTCTCCCCGTACCCGTTGATCGTTCCCTGCACCATCACCGCCCCTTGCTCGACGGCGGCCAGCGTATTGGCAAGGGCCAGGCCGCAGTCGTTGTGAGCATGAACGCCCAGGGGCACGGGGATTTGAGCCCTCACCGTTTCCATGGCGCTCCGGATCTCCTCGGGCATGCTCCCCCCGTTCGTATCGCAAAGGACGATCGCCTCCGGTTCTCCGTTGACCGCCGCTCTGAGGGTCTTCAGGGCATAGTCAGGGTTCTTCTTGTATCCATCGAAGAAGTGTTCCGCGTCGTAGATCACCCGGCGACCCTTTTTCCTCAGATAGCACAGGGTGTCCTCGATCATGGCCAGGTTTTCATCCAGGGTGACCCCGAGGATCTCAGTGGCATGGAGGTCCCAGCTTTTCCCG
Organism: Deltaproteobacteria bacterium; assembly: GCA_020060805.1. GTDB lineage: Bacteria > Desulfobacterota > DSM-4660 > Desulfatiglandales > HGW-15 > JAHECH01. The sequence continues at coordinate 1,117 of JAGUZM010000137.1, forward strand.
AATACGGTCACGGTTTCTGCTTCGGTTTCGAGAAGGGCTCGAATATTTTTGTCATCCTCCGGCCGAACCGAGGGGCGGTGGGTGCTCCCGAAGGCGGTGATCTTTGCGGTTCTGAAACTCGTTTTGCGCACCATGTCGAAGAACCGCACGTCTCTGGGATTCGACCCAGGCCACCCGCCCTCCACGTAGTGGACCCCGAAGTCATCCAGTTTGCGGGCGATCTTCATTTTGTCTTCCGCCGAGAGGCTCACCTGTTCTCCCTGAGTCCCATCCCTCAGCGTGGTATCATAGAGGATCATCTGCTTTACCATCATTGTTCTCCGTTTCCCCATAAAGCACAAAACCGTTATCAGGAGGGCCTGATAACGGTTTCGGAAAGAGCTTTTTCAACGGTTATGTCATCACCAGGCCCGGGCGTCTGAGGTCAACGACGCAAAGGAGGAGCAATAGGGATAGAAGGACCCCTATTGCGGTGGTAATGGCGATAACGTTGATGGGGAGGTCAAACATCCTTGGGTCATTTCCTACTGAAAGAATGGGCTAAATTAACCCTTTGATATACGCGTGTCAAGCATTTTCTTGGGGGGTCAAGAAAAAACCTCCACCATTTCAATCTTGCCTCCCCCGAATTGGGACATGGTCTCAGCGCCCACGGTCAAACCCTCTCTGAGAGGTTCGGCTTCCACCCCGGGAACCGCGTATCCATAGAAAAAAACATTGCGGGTGTCGTCTCTCACTCTCGTTTTTTCATCCGCCCCCTGGCAGAGGACACAGACGATGTCTTTGCCGTCCCTGAAAACGATTTCTCCCTCTTTGGTTATGAACTCTCTCCCTCCCATGCCGCTGCACGTCTCCCCGGCTTTCGCCACATCCAGCGTCAGCCCCCCTTCGAAGCGGTCGTAATCCGTCACAGCGACCAGAATCCCGGCGCACATCTCAGCCATGAAATGGGCATCCACCATCAGGTTATACCTGGGAAAGCCGCTCTGGATAGTCCTCTTCAGGTGCTTCGGCAGCGGGCATTCAAACCCGAAGCTCTGAAAGAAACGATCGTAGAGGTCGATCCGTTTTGTGATTTCAGCCAGGGTTTCCCGCTTCCTCATTTTGCGGAGCAACTTTCGTTTGTATTGATCGAACCCTTGAGGATCCCTGAGAGGCTGGCACCCCGTGATCAGGGTGTAACCAAAGGCTAAACCCGGATACCTGGCTCGATACGCCTCGGTTATGGAAAATTCGACCTGCCGCTCCATGCCTCTCCCTCCCCTCGCAGCTTTTCCTCGTTCAAACCCTAACCCCAGCCCTGCTCAAATGTCAATCACCCTTGTTTTCTCTGATCCGCCCTTAAGCTTGCATGCAGCGCTGCTTCCATCTGGCTTCATGATTTCATGAAAGGAAAAGTCCTTGTCTTGACATCTCTGTTGCGATACGTAATCAAGGTAGAGAATTTTGTACTTCCTATTAACGCACTCATTACTTTAACGCATTCACCCTCCCCCTCTCCCTTCCCTCTCCCCCAAACTTGGGGGGGAGAGGGCGGGGTGAGGGGGTCTCGACGACAAGAGTCTATAGTCGACGACAAAAGAAAGTTGTCGTCGTGAAAAATAACTTCTGAGCCATGATAGAGGCAAATCCTCCCTCGCCCCCCTTTGTAAAGGGGGGTTGGGGGGATTTCTAAGGATGGCTCTTGATGCTAGCAAAGCGGCGAGAATGTTAACTTATCAAAGCCGTTTGCTACAGATCTGCTTGTATCAGCTAGCAGCAGTCATGCGGACTTTCCGCGAAGCATCACAGAAGCGCCCCAAAGGATGGTTTCAAGCCATGAAAACGATTGTTCTCGGAAAGAGCGGGCTCGAGGTGACGGAACTTGGTTTCGGCGGAATTCCCATCATGCGGGTCACCACGGATGAGGCAAAGACGATCATACGGCATTGCTTCGACCTGGGTGTCCGTTTCTTTGATACCGCCCCCGTTTACAGCGACAGCGAGGAAAAATTGGGCGCTGCCCTCGAACCTTATCGGAAGAAGGTCGTGATTGCCACCAAAGTCTGGGCCAAAGATGCGAAAGGCGCTGCAAAAGAACTCTCTTCGAGTTTCGAGCGGCTCAGGACGGAACGGCTGGACCTGATTCAGTGCCACAACATTTCCAATCAAACAGACCTGGACAGAGCCCTGGGCCCTGAAGGTGCCTATCAGGTTCTGGTCGAAGCGAAGGCGAAGGGGAAGGTGAAGGCGGTGGGGTTCTCTTCCCATAACCCGGACATTGCCCTAAAGGCGATGGGTCTCGCCGAGTTCGACACCCTTCAGTTTCCATTCAATTTCGTCGAACAGGAACCGCTGGCTAAGCTGTTCCCTGCAGCCCTGGAACGGGGCATGGGCATCATCGCGATGAAGCCTCTGGGCGGCGGGCTCCTGGACCGCGCAGACCTTTGTTTTCGTTTTCTCCAGCAATACCCGGAGGTCGTCCCCATACCGGGTATCCAGGCTATAGGAGAAATGGACGAGATTGTCGGCTACTACAAAGATCGCAGGCCCCTGACGCGGAAGGACAGGGAGGAAATCGAAGGGATCAGGAATCAATTGGGAGGTCGATTCTGCCGACGCTGTGAGTATTGCCTGCCCTGTGAGCAGGGCGTTCAGATCCCAAAAATCCTGTTCGTCAAACCGCAGGTCAAACGCTTCAGCGCAAAGCAACTTCTGTCCATGTCCAAGGCCTCGGTTGAAACGGCTGAAAAATGCGTGGACTGCGGCGAGTGCGTTGAAAAATGTCCCTATCATTTACCGATTCCTGAGATGCTCAAGGAAAACGTCGAAATATTCCGGAAATTTCAGGATGAACACGGGGCAGGGTGAGACACCTGATCGAATACGGCCTTCCCGCCGTCTGTTTCAGGCGCAGCCTATCTTTTCTATGAGCCAGGATCCAATAACATTGTTTTATGGATTTGCCTCCGCCGAACTCCCAGTATCCGACCCATTGCTTGGAGTGCGTGCTCAGAGCGTAATAATCTTGCCGTCCTCGGCCCACTCGGCTTCAATCGAAGAGAGCCGCTTGAGCACATCGTCACTCATATGGGTGAAAACCACCCTCTTACAGCCCAAGTTCGCCTTTCGATCGGCCACAGATCGGTAGTCGAGGTGGAACTTGATTTTCTTGTCAAAGAAATACGCCTCGCAGATGAAGAGATCGGCACCAGCCGCCACATTGAGCAGAGTATCCGTCCACTCGGTATCGCCTGAATAGGCGATCGTGCGCCCTGCACCTTCGACCCGCAGCGCATAAAATGATCCCCTTCTAAACCTAGAATTAGTCATGCTGAGCGCCACTCCGTGTCCCTGTAGAGGCTCGGACCCTATTCTCTCATCTGTCCCGCTGGGGCTTCTGGTAGCTTGTGGGGCCGTTTTCATAACCCACCTCCTTGAGCCACCAGGCAGGGTAGAACACGGCCTGTGCGATTCCCGCCTTGGTGTTCACATAGCCGTCGTTGTACTTGATGTAAAGATGTTCGGAGAGTTTCCACCATTCGCGAAGCACGTTGAGGGCCTGTTCATCCGCATACCGGGTCAGGAGGGCGCGAGCGCCCTTTGTGTCTCCTTTTTTCCACATCGCCAGGGCCTCTTCCTCCACCTCCGGCTGGGTCCCGAAGAACCTGGCTTCGAACCGGTCGCGCGCCCCTTCTATTTCCTTTATCATGTAGGAGTACTTAAGCATGGCATAATTGGCCACATAATTGAACGCGGTCCACATGCTGTCCCGGTTGAAGGTGAGGATGTCCCCCTTCTGAATGGGTGCGGGCAGATTGGTCGCGCCGGCATAAAAAGGCATGAGAACGGCTGTGGCGGGACGGTCCGGGCCGAACCAGCACACTCCGCCGATGGCATCCGGCAGCCAGTGCCGTGATTGGTTCACATAGGCGTACACGCATCGGTAGATGTTGAGGGGCCGCTCGAACGCCCCCTTAAGCGGGGTCAGGCGGCCTTCCTTGTCTGCCACGCCTTCGGCCTGGCCCTCGAAACGGTTGGGATTGCCGAAGGGGCCGGCGGCCAGACCCTTTGTCAGGTCAAACTCGGTTCCTTCGTAGTTGTCGCGGTGGATGGCAAAAATGTTCTCGACCGTCAGTTTTTGGTCGGGTTTGACGGCGAAGGGGTAGGCCCGGGTGAACGGTCCCTCAACCCAGGCGGGCAAATTCAGCGACGGGGCGACGAGGGACTGGGCGCGCCAAACACGACGCAGAGAGTAATAAGGATGATGAAACTCGCCGTCGCCGTAATCCCTGGCCCAGTCGAGGGGGCCCAATTCGGGTTTCCACCAACCCTTCTTTTCGGCCACCTCAAAGACATTGCCTGAGAACATCATGTCCGTTGCGTTCTTGCGGATTTCACGAATACGGAACTGGTTGGCCGCTACAAAGAAGCCGTCGTCAGGGACACGCTGAGCCACCCAGACGCCACCGGTTCCATTCATGTCGTAGCCGGCCATCTCCATGACCCATCCCTCGTTAGGGTCGGCGACGATCAGGATTTCTCCCGTTCCATAGTAGCCGTATTTCTCGATGAGCTCTCCCATCAGCTTCACCGCCTCCCGGGCCGTCTTGCACCTCTCCAGGGCCACCCTGGAGAGTTCCGCCGAGTAGAAGATCCGTTTCCCCGGTTCGGGCTCGGGATGCACCTTGGCCTTGTTGGTGCATTCGCCGATGGAGAGCTGGTGTTCGTTCATGATGCCGTAGTTGGCATCGAAATAGGCATAGGTGTGGCGAACCTGAGGGATGAATCCCAGCGGAACGCTGGCGGGATCGCCGGTGGTGTCATAGCCCGGGCCGCGGTCCCGTGTCACGATGCGCTGGGTTTCGCTCGCGCCCCATTGAGGCTTAAAATCCAAGGCACAATGGGAGTAGAACACGGGCCGGAGCGAACCGGGTTTGTGGTCCATGGCCGGCACATAGATCAGCCGGGCATCGCTCAACCCGTCGTCGGAGTGAGACACCATCACCGATCCGTCCGTTGAGGCCTTTTTACCCGTGAGCGTGGTCGTGCAGGCCCACGACGCTGAAGCGACACCCAGGAAAACCAAGAGCACGGTTGAGACAAGAGTTTTTTTCATGTGCTTCATCCTCCGATACATTAAACCCTCAGCAGGCTATTATTTTTCGGACATGGAGATGGGGACGTTCTTGATTTATTGACATTCTAAGAGTTGCCCTTCGATATCATGACCCTGCATTACCTTTGGCGCACGCGATATCGCCCTACTTACCGCCGATGGGCTGATTCCGATATCCTTCGCAGTTGGGACCGCGGTTAATCCCATCCCACGCACCCCTACGTAGCACAGAATAGCGCGCGCCTTCGCTACGGATTCGCCCGGAATAGGCACATGCGTAACACGAAGTGCAGCTTTCAAGGAGGATTTTGCCAAGACGATCGTGAAAGAGGTCGCGATCTTTATTGTTTCGGAAGATCATCGTCCCGTCGATCCCTCGGATCATCAGATGGCGCACCGCCCCGGGAGCGTCTATTCGCAATTAGCGTGGCATGGCTTCTCACCATTCCCATCTGCCGAGAATGTCAATATGTCAAGAACGTCCCCTACCTCCCATCATTGAAAGATATAGTCCTGCCACCTCTTAAGCTCCCGCCCCTGTGCCTTCGCTTGGTTCTTGACATAAGATTCGATTTGAGCTTTTAGATCGGCGAGCATCTTAGGGCTAGGATCCCAGTTACCTCCAGCGACTTTTATCCAACGCTCGTCAGCATTAACGGTTGTGATGACGGCGAGAAACAATGCAAACCAAATTAGAGCTTTTGATATTTTTATTCTCATATCGTCACTTAACGGGCTGCTGAGGGGCGGCGAGTATTTTGCCGTCCCCTGCAGCAGCGTTAGGCCGCACTGACAACCTGGCCCTTCATGCCCGCCTGCCGAAACGCTCACCTATGCGGCGAGACCGCGTGAGGTAAACGCCGAGGCTGATGTACAGGAGGTACTCGCCCGCCATGATGTAGAAGCGCTCAGGACCGCCACCAAACGCTCCGAAATCAAGTGTTTCGATGAAGCAGAGCGTCGCCAGTGCTGCGTACATTGTGATGCTGACGAACGGCGTATGCCGCCAGCGAAACATGTACCCCAGAACGAAGCTGGCCCCCGTAAGAACCAGCAGGAGCCAATGAAGTAGCTGCGTTCCCTCAGGGAACTTTGGATTCTGCAGGCCGAAGCCTGCAGCGGGAGAGATGTACTCCCACAGACCCATAACTCCCCACAACAGCAGCACCGACTTTATGCTCAGCAATACGTAGGGAAGCATTCGGCTCATGCGGTGCCCCGGCGGCTCTGATGTGCGGCCTAATGCGGCGTTGACCCGTGGCACGAAGCTTGCGGTGCCGAAGGCACATGCAAGCGAGTGACATCGGTGTCCAATGGCCTGGTTGGCGCCGCCTGCGGCGGCGACAGCCGGGACATGGACCC
>JAGUZM010000010.1 GCA_020060805.1 Deltaproteobacteria bacterium
CAATGAGGCCCATTTATTCCGACATTCTTTCCCTTCTTGTCAATCTATTGTAAGAATCTCCCCTCTCCTCACCCCCCGCTATTCTGCAAACCTACAGTAGGCAAGATACAGGAGGTTTGGGATGAGTGCTAAAGTCAGTTGGAAAATTGGAGTGGCTCCCAATAGAAAGTGGTTGGACGATCAAAGAAGAAAGAAAGGAGCCACACCATGAAGAGCGTAATACGAATCGGGTCGAAAGGGAAGAGCAGATTGAGTGGTCAGGAAAGAGCACTGAGACAGGATGGAATCGCAAGAGTGGCCTTGATTCAGGCAAAAATCATCCCTGAAGGCTTCCTTTCCGCACCACCTGGGCAGCGGGGGTCCGCACAGGACGATTTAGGAGAGAGTAGTGCCACCTGCATCTCAAGAGAAACAAATTTCAACTTGCTGTCAGGCTCCCCTACCTGCCTCCACGGAGAAAATGAGGAGGAATGAGTTGTGAGATATCTTTGAAGCCCTCAGGTGGTTCAAGGACCAAAGAACCCTCGAGGCGAATCGAGCCTCCGTTAATTTTTCTTTTTGGGTTTTTTCAGACCAGCTATCCCGGCCATGTTGTAACTATTGTGGATATCCGTCAGTTCCATGAAAGACAAATGACTTGACTGCAACAAATAATTATAGATCATTCGCATTGTAGCTTCGTCGAAGTTGCCTTTTATTTCAATTTCCTTTTGATGGGAGAGGAAAGCTTTCTGAGGTACAACATAAGGCTTCTCGTCGAAGTCCACCGCGCAGTCTTCATCAAAGCAAGGGTATTGGCTTACCTTGAATATAAAGTGCCGGTGACCTTTTCTGAGGCGCGGTTGCCGAAAACTATCTAATGAGGTCGTGGTAGTGCAAAGATATATTACTGGTTCTTGAGAAAAGACGCTGGAAAACCCAACACATATGAACCACCGAGGTTTATCTGTCTCCCCGTATCTGGCAAAAGGAAATCCACTCCACCGAAAGATTGTGCCAAGTTCAACATTCAAGATCTTTTAATGCTCTGTAGGTTAAATAGACTTCCTCTTGGTAGCTCAATTGTTCCTTCTTCTTTGAAAGAACATCACCTTCAAATTCCAGGGCATAATCGATGATCGCATTCGGCTTCTTGTCCCAAGTACGGCGCCACGCTTTAATGCTCTCATGGCTTGAATCACTAGCCATGCTTGAGGTTACCCAACGGCTTGCAAATATTTCAATGAGCCTGTCCATAAGCTGAATCTCATATGGAGAAAAATAGTCCAGATTGGCTTTGGCTTTTTCCACAACAAATTCGCCCCATTGGTCTTTCGTAAATCTATATTTGGGGGTCTCGTCTTTGTTCTTATAAATTTCAATCGGTACTGGCCCTCTTTGCATGGCGCTATAAACAAGCTCAAGAGATGGTCTACCGGTTTCCTTGAGACAGAAGAAGTCGAAAAAGGCAAGGTATTTGAAAAGGAATGTTTGATAAAGGGGCCTCCTGACCCTCAGTCTATGCTGCTCAGCAAAGTAGGCAATCGCATTCTGGATTTTTTCGTTTCTGTACGGAACCATTGGAAACCCCATATTTATTATAGTCCCCTGATATGTTATTTTCAATGGCATGTCAACTGGAAGTCAGATTGCACACAATACCTCAAAAACACGATGTTTTTTTAATGAGGCTTTTCATCTTAAGTAGCATAGTGCGTTGGGTAGGTTATCCAATATGGAAGAGAAAAGCCCCGCTGACCCCTGAAGCCGGTTGGCGGGGCCTTCGCGATGGGGGTCGGTTTATTAGGCCGCTTTCGCCGGGAATTCACTAGCCAGGGTGAAGTTAAAAGTTTTGACGCTTGCTAAAGACGAAAGAGGCCCTGGCCAAGTACGCCGGCGGAGAGTAGAGGCTTCCTGCCCTACGGATTTCCCGCCCCAGACGAAGCCGTTCATTTCCATTGAGGATTTCTCTCAGCCCGCCGCTGAATTTGAGGCACTGCGCCCGGTCCTCGCCCGGTCAACGAGGACCGGCCCATAGCAGCCCACAGGATAGTTTTCATTTATCAAACAACGCTGTAGCTAATAAAGACAGTCGAAAAAGGTGATCCTGAAGGGGAGACTTTCGGAATTTGGGCCGTTAACTGTCTTCTCCACCGCTGAGGGCTAAGGTATTGTAATTTGGCACTCTTTTCTGGTATAATGCAAAGAAATCTTGCCGAACCAACCCGGGTTTGAGCTGATTTCACAGCTTGATCCAGCGTATAGAGGGGTGCCATGCCGATATTAGCGGGCCTTGCAATCCTGATCCAGTTCTGCTTCGCGTACCACGCGTTGAAGACCGGCAGACCCTACTGGTGGATCTTCATCATCATGGCGTTTCCGGTCTTCGGTTGCACCGCGTACTATTTTCTGGAGGTGTTTCCAGGTTCCCGGGAGCACCGCAGCGCCCACAAGGCAGTGCGCAAGATCGCCAAAGCACTGCACCCTGACGCCGATCTGAAGCTCCGTGCGGAGCAACTTGAAATATGCGGCAGCGTCGACAACAAGACGGCGCTGGCCGAAGAGTGTATCAACCACCAGATGTATGGAGAGGCCATAAAGCTTTACGACAGTTGTCTTGCCGGGGCACTTCAGAATGACGGGACAATTTTATTCGGGTTAGCACGGGCTGCTGTTGAGGGTCAAAACTGGACCAAGGCCACTGACGCCCTAACGCGCCTTAAGTCTTCAGCTCCGAAGAAGCATCCCAATGATGTCCGGCTCCTTGACGCCAGAGTCCTGGAGGGTCAAGGCCAGAATGACGCCGCGCTAGCCACTTACAGAGAGCTCATTCCCGTTTACGTCGGATTAGAAGCTCGGTACCGCTACGCAGCATTTCTTTCTAGACTTGGCCAGCATGAATCTGCGATGCACATGTTCAACGAGGTGATCAAACACTCGAAGCGGTTTGTGTCTTCCCTCGAAGCGGAGCAGCGGTGGGTTGAGGCGGCCCGTCACGCTATTGCCAATGCTACGCCTGCAAAATAAAATCCAGTCTGGCCGCAATGCCTTGCGCTTTGTCGGTTTTTCTTGACCTGCTAGCTCTTTTGCTGTTCTATGAATCAGCAGGCTGCTGAAAAACACCCATCTACAGCGTTGCC
>JAGUZM010000177.1 GCA_020060805.1 Deltaproteobacteria bacterium
AAAGGTTGAATGCAGAACCGGCCGCGCCCTGGATCAGAGCAGCGGCAGTCGTGTCGGCCATCTGATCGAGTGAATCGAATGGATCTTGATTCATCGCCCTCTCGTACGCATGCCCCTAAGCTTTTGAGCTGAACTGGTCCTCCCTGTTCTGGAAGAGGATATTGAAGGTTGTCAGGGAACCGTAACACCGGCTGACGTATTGCTGTATCTCAACTTTTTCCGCCTCTTTGAGGCTTTTGTGGCTGTTGATCTTCTGCTCCAGGACACGGAGGTTGTTTCGGATCATCACGATTTTGTGGAAGAAGGCTTCCAGGGGCACCTCTTTGGCCTGGAGGCCCGGGTCGGCGGGGTGCAGGACGAGGCGGCCCTGATGCCACCGGCTACCGAGTTGCTCAACAACACTTTCCGGCTTTTCAAGCCCCAACTCCGCGACCAGGGATCGGACGGTCTGCTCGATAATCTGCCAGAGGGAGACCTCCTGACCGCTCACGGTGGCCACGGGGTCCACGGTGTGTAAATGGCTCCCCTCCGGCGAGACCGAGCGCATCCCTTCCTCGAAGAGGATGTCGGCCGCCTTTTCAGAGAGCCCTTTTACGACTCCGACGCCGTATTGCGGATGTTCAACTTTCATTCCGATGTGCAGCTCCTCGATTCTCATCCCGCCCCTCCTCGGCTCTTGCTGGATCTATTAGGCCAAAGTCCGGCCCGGGCCAAGCATATCCGCAAGAAGTCAAAGCCTGCCACCATGCCTATTTCAGCCAAGCCGCGTATATCTTGTGAAATGTACCGTCACTCAAAGCCAGATGCAGCCACTGATCCACCCAGAGTTTGAAAGCGAGGTCGCGCGGCATCAAGTAGCCCTTCTCCGAATAGGTGAAGGGTTTGTCGGGATGGACAGCAGCCAGCTGAGGACGCAGCTTTTCCTGGAGGATGGTCTCCACAGCGTCGGTGATCATCAAATCCGCTTTGCCCTGGACAATTTGATCGAAGATGGTGACGTTATCCTGGTAGACGATGACATCGGCCTTTTTCAGGTTAGCCCTGACGAATTTTTCATTCGTCCCCCCGGGGTTCACGATCACCCGGATGCCGGGTTGGTCGATTTGTTCCAGGGTCTGAAACTTGGCCACATTCTCTTTCCGGGTGATGGGCGTCTTACCATCCACCAGGTAGGGAATGCTGAAGAACCCTTTCTTCTGCCGCTCCAGGTTAACGGAGATGCCGCCCATTCCCAGGTCGAATTTGCCTTCCTCAAAGTCTTTCATCAGGGTGGGCCAGGAAGTCTTGACGAACTTGACCTCCACGCCCAGGGCACGACCCAGTGCCAGTGCCATGTCTATGTCAATGCCTTCGAATTTATTATCCGCCGGGTTCAGGTAGGTAAAAGGTTTGTAGTCGCCGGCCGTGCCAACGAGGATGTAACCGCGCTGAATGATTTTGTCCAGAAGGGAACTCGGCTCAGCGGCCAAGGCGTTGAAGCTGAACAATACGAGTCCCAAGAGCACGGCCAACCAGCAGCCTTTCCTGAGAATACTTTGATGGTTTTTCATACGCTCCTCCCTTCCTTTGACCGGCCATGATTGCGCCCGGTCGTTTGATGTTCATGTTTTCAAACCGGCACCACTGAACCTCTTCTTGCCGGCCATACGGAGGCGGCCCTGTCCGAGTGTTCTCCCTCTCTCCACCTCATGTCTCCATCAAAATCACTGTGCGACCCCAAAAAAAAGCCACTTTGTCAGGGATAGCAGCAGACCCTATCTCTCCATGAGTGCTGCCCTTAGCTTGCTGATGACCTCCGGTGACGGGACGTTGGGCTCTTCAAGGATGAGAAGGGCGAAGTTGTCAGCCAGAATTTCCTCAGGGTGGATAATGTATCGTGTGTTCCTTCCGATCTGTTCTATGAAGCCGGAAACCTGCTGGATGCCTACAAGTCTGGGGTGCTGTCCATCGTACACGGTGCGGACGACAGAGGAGTCGGCACTCCGTTCCACTATCAGGAACTGGAACTGGAGGTAGTCGAAGAACTCGCCACCACGACTCATGTCGTATTTTTCCGTGCTTGCGAACAGGATAGGAACAGCCCAGCTCGCTTTACCTCCGATCTGCACGCGGATGTAGTGACCGTTTTTCGGTGCATCAGGGTTGGTTATTTTTCTGGATTTTAACGCGTTAGGGAACTCTATCTCGTTGCACTTTATGAAGCCGATGGTTTCATAGAGACGATCCTGCAACCTGGGGCTCGCCCGGGTGAGAACGTGAAAAAGCTCGTGACTCAACAACCTCGGGATGTCAGTCGTATTCGCTGCGAGCTTTGCTCTCGGGAAAACAACGGCATTTTGCCGGGTGTATGCAGCCCCCCCTTCTTCGTTGCCTGATGTCTTGACCATGTAGATTCTTTCCGGGAACGACACCGACAGAGCCCCAAGCCGTGAATGAATACTCCATAAGGCGTCTTCCACCTTTTGTTTCTCCGCCTCACTCCAGGGCAGGACATTATCCCCAAGGAACTTCAGAAAATCAGCCTCCGAGACATCCTGGTCCGTTTTCATCCGAGCCGCGCGATCGAACGGGCTCATGCGCCGGATGAAATCATCCCGGCTCGTCAGTATTTGCCTACCTTCGTTCGGTGAAGCGAAGACGACCGTAGCCTTGCCGCTCAGCTGCTTCTCGGCGTGAGACAATCCTGAGAGAGGAATGAAGATGAAGACTAAAGTGAGGTACAGTTTTTTCATGAGCTTTTGGGCTTGGTTGGACCAAGGTCATTCTTGGTGTTCGTGTATTATAATTCGAGATGGATGCGTTTTGAAGCCCCAAGGTGCGATTTTCAACCATGAAGTTAGGGCTGCTGGTCCTCTTTATCTTGTTTTGGTGTCTCGTAAGTCACCGGGCTCTGCACCTTGTAGCCTCTATCTGAAGCGTAGTAACCTATGGCCGCACCCGCACCCGCCGCAGCAGCGTACCAGCATCCTGAAAGAGCAGGAAGTAGCCATAAAAGAAGAATCAGCCGTAAAGCCTTTACTCTCATGGTTCTTGTTTCTCCTGTTTTCCTGATTTTCCCTTTTAGTATCGCGCCGGTTTTCGTCATAAGTCAAGGAGAAACACAACATCATGTGGTTCGGAGTGTAGGGGCCCCAATGAATGGTGAGTGAAAGGGCTTGTAAACAGAGGGGCAGTTCCTGTACAAAGGGGACAGGGGGAGGAGGAAAAGGATGCGACTTTTCGAACCCTACCGTATCAACGGCAAGGTCACGGTGAAAAACCGGATCGTGATGCCCGCCCTGGTGACCCGCCTGGCGACCGAAGAAGGGGATATCACCGAGGAATTGATCCAGCGCTACCTTTCCTATGCCGAGGGAGGGACAGGTTACATCGTCACGGAGGCCATTTCAGTAAAGAAGCAGAAAAGCGGCCAGCTTCTGCGCCTCAGCGACGACGCTTTCATACCCGGGATGAAAGAGCTCACGAAAAGAGTCCATGAAGAGTCTGACGCGAAGATATCCCCCCAGATTATCCATTTCATGAAGATCAGCAGGAGCGGGTACAGGCAGAAGGTGGAAGATCTCAGCCTGGAAGAGGTCCACGAGATCCCGGAGCTCTTTGCGGGCGCTGCGGAGAGAGCGAGGAAGGCGGGGTTCGACGGGGTGGAGCTTCACTTCGCCCACGCCTACACCATGGCTTCGTTCCTGTCCCGTCACAACCGGAGACAAGATGATTACGGGGGATCCCTCAAGAACCGATTGCGTCTTGCCGAGGAAGTGGTTCTTGCCACAAGAAATCGCGTGGGAAACGATTTCCTGCTGGGCGCCCGGATCAACGGGGATGAGTTCACCCTGGGTGGGAACACCCTCCAGCAGTCAAGACCGATCGCGGTACGCGTAGCCGAGCTGGGGTTGGATTACATCAGCGTTTCCGGGGGCGGGAAATTCGAGGACGCGATTCGCATGGAAAGCGGGGCCCTGGTCCCCTACACGGGTTATAGCGGCCACCGGGCCATGCCCCCCTCCTGGATGCCGGAAAAAGTCAACGTCTACCTCGCCTCTGACATCAGGAAGACGCTGGTCCAGGCAGGTCACCGGATACCTGTTGTCACCGCCGGCAGGATACCGTCCGCAACAGTGGCGGAGACGGTTCTGGAGCAGGGCGAAGCGGATCTCGTGGCCATTGCCAGGCCCACCCTGTGCGACCCCTATTGGCCAAAGAAAACGATGGAGGAAAGGGAGAGCGAGATCCTGAGGTGCATCTACTGCAATGAGTGCGAAAAGCTGGACAGCACTTTTCAAAAAGTCATCTGCGTCCAGTGGA
>JAGUZM010000265.1 GCA_020060805.1 Deltaproteobacteria bacterium
CCGGCATATGAATCTGGACCACGTTGAGCCTGTAATAGAGATCCTCCCGGAATCGGCCTTCCGCCACCTCCTTGGCAATATCCTTGTTCGTCGCTGAAAGGATCCTTACGTCAACCATGATGCGTTCGTTCCCGCCCACCCGGTAAAAGACACCTTCCTGCAAAACACCGAGGAGCTTTGCCTGCATGCCCTGGGTCATCTCTCCGATCTCATCCAGGAAAAGGGTCCCTTCATGGGCCAGCTCGAACTTGCCGATCTTCCTCGCGAGGGCGCCGGTAAAGGCTCCCTTTTCGTAGCCGAACAGTTCCGCCTCCAAAAGGGTCTCGGGAAGAGCGGCACAGTTGAGAATGATCATGGGTTTGTCTTTTCTCGGTCCTTCGAGATGTATCAGCCGGCCGAGGAGCTCTTTCCCGGTTCCGCTCTCACCAAGGATGAGGGTGCTCGTCTTGGAGTTGGCCACTTTCAGGGCATCGGACATGACCTTCTTGAGAAGCTCGCTCTCGCCGACGATCAGGTACTTGTTCCGGAGTTCTTCCTTCAGGTCCCTGTTCTCTTTCTGGACCTGATCTATCTTCCGGGCTTTGCTGATGGCAAGGGAAGCCAGTTCGGCGAAATCGGTCAACAGCTTCATGTCTTCCTTTCGGATCGGCGAACCGTCTTCCTTATCGATGATCTCAACCACGCCGATGATTTCATTTCCCACTTTCATGGGCACACAGGCGATGGAGCGGGTTTGAAACCCGATGGATTCGCTGATCTGTTTGTACCACCGGGGATCTTTTGTCACATCGGGAATCAGGAGGGGTTCTCCTGTCTCTGCCACAATCCCGGCTATCCCCTTGCCCAAAGGCACTTCGTACTTCTTGACCTCTTCTCCTTTCTCGCCCGTGGCTGCCCGGAAATAGAGTTTCTTGGTCCGGGAATCCTTCATCATCAGGGAACTCGCTTTAGCCTGCATCATGCGGGTCAGCCTGTCGATGATCAGGTTCAAAAGGTGATCGAGGTCCAGAACCGACGACACCCATTGGGAGATCTCCTTCAGGCGATCAATCTCCAACTCCGAACCCGCTTTGGCTACCATACCCCATCACCCCAGAGTGCAATCTTTCAGAGCTTTCTAGGATGAAAGCATAGCATATCATGACAGGGATGTATACTTTTTTGTTCTCCATCCACGCCAGTTCAGTTTCTTGCCCCGTAATTCATTCACCCTTTCACAAAAAGAGGGCAAAAATATCGCCCCAGCATAACCTATCGCCCCGATTACGCAGCCCTTTAGCCCCCATTGGCTGCCTCTATCCGCTCAAGCAGGAAAACAAGGTCAACCTGGCCCTTCGGGATGTCAAGAATCGTCAAAGAAATGTCTATTTTTGTACACTATTCAGCAATTTTCGTCACCACCGAAGTTCCCCGTGAACCCTAAGCTCAACAGTTTCAGGGAATTAGCGCTGTTCTGTGAAGAAATGTTGAATGGTATGGAAATTGCTTCAGGGTCCGAGGGGGGATTTCTCGATGCGATTTCTCTCCCCTTGAGGAGACCGGGTATGACGAGCGAGGGGGTTTTCATGACCGAAATCGGAGAAGATGCTGAGGAACTGCTCCCCGTATCCAGGGTCATTCTTGAGCTCAACAACTCCCCTCCCAACGACCCCTCCCCTGAACTGGAGGTCGTGGCGCAATCCGGCAAGACCCTGACCTTGGCCCTGTCTGCGTCTCAAGCCTCTCTCATAGACGCGCTCGAACTCGGAATCCGCTTTCCCCGGACACAGTTTTTTTCCCCCTATGCTGTGTTCCGGGCGTCTTGTCTCGTCTCCAACGTCCCGAGCGCGAGAAATGATCCAGAGATAGAAACTCACCTGGTCGAGGTGACTGTAGAGACCGGTTAGGACTTTGATTTCAGTCGCAGAGCGGCGGCTCCGATCGTTAACCATGAAAACCCTTGGAACCTTCAAAACAGAGCCTTGCGGGAGCTTTTTCAAGATCAAGGCGAGTACTCCTGGAAAATGGCGACGTTCAATCCAAGAGAGAGAACCATCGAGTGCAAGATTGTCTACTATGGGCCGGGCCGCTGCGGAAAGACGACCAACCTTGAGTATATTTTCAGGGCTTTCAACAAGAACACCATGGCCGAGATGGTTTCGATCAATACCAAAGGGGATCGAACCCTTTACTTTGATTTCCTTCCCATGGGGGTTGGAAAGGTCAGAGGCTTCGATATCAAAATCCAGCTCTACACGGTTCCCGGCCAGCCGAAATACGGCTCCACCAGAAAAATGGTGCTCAAAGGGGTGGACGGGGTCGTGTTCGTGGCCGACTCCCTGGAAATCCGGGGGACGGCGAATCTGTTGTCCTTGAAGGACCTTTCAGAGAATTTGAAGTCCGAGCAGAAGAGCATTTTTCAGATACCCCTTGTTCTGCAGTACAACAAGCGCGACCTCGAGGGTCAGGGGTTTCCCGTGATGCCGGTGGAACGGATGGAAAGAGACCTCAACAGCAAGCTGAAAGTCCCCGCACATCTCGCGAGTGCCCTCAACGGCACGGGGGTAGGTGCAACCCTCAAGGACATACTCCTCTTGACCCTGCGCCAACTCCAGAGGGAACTGAACTGGGCCAGGCGAAAAGTGGAGCCGTGAACCTGAAGACCCAAAAAGGGCGCTCTCTCAAGGAAGGCCCTTTCTTGTTTGAAGCAGTACCAAATCTTGAAGCGCGGAGGATGTATCACGATGGGAAAAAAAATCTACACTTGCGGAGCCTGCGGCGCACCCCTGAAAGACGACAGACGCTATTACTGCAACCAAGACTGCTTTGAGCGTCTCGCCAGAGGCCAGCGAACGGATGAGGATTTCCTTTTTGTCTGCGAATATGACGATGGCGATGTCCCCCGTGTTTATGCCTAGATAACTCCGGGGGATCGCGAGGTGACCTTTCTTTGACGCGTTCCAACACAAGCCGGCGTCACAATGGCCTCGAGGGAAAAAACAGGGGGGTGAACAGGGCTGATCACCCCCCGCATCGGTGGCGCGCCTGGAGGGACTCGAACCCCCTGCCTGCGGATTAGAAGTCTGCTGCTCTATCCAGCTGAGCTACAGGCGCAAGGTGCATCTACTGTTCTGCTGAAAGGATTGGCTTGCTCTCCGTTGACGGGCGCTGAAACCTCTCTTGATTCCTCTCTCCCTGCCCCTTTCCATAATCGCTCCCGTTGAGTACCTGGCGCAAGAGGAAATTGGTGTTCCTTTCAAGCTGATTCATGTTTTCTGCAAGAGCTTTCAGCTGAACCAGAGTCTTCTTCGATTTCTCTCGGGAAGGGATACCGATCGCGGGATTTCCCAGAATTCGAATGAGCGCGTCCAGCATGAGAGGGTCATAGTGATCATTGTTGTTGTAAATAAGATCTATCCATTCCTTTTTGAGGTCCCCCGGAATTTTCTCGTACTGCCCGACCACCTCGGGATCCTTTCCAAAGTATAGGCATTTCTTCAGCCTTTCAATCGATTCCCACACCGCCCTTGTCTGGTCCTCTCTGAGGGGAAATCTGTCGAGGAATTCTCTCCACCTCGCCTGGATCTGCATGGTTACCCAGTGGGCTGCCTTTTCAGGGGGCAAAGCGAGTTCAAGAAAA
>JAGUZM010000505.1 GCA_020060805.1 Deltaproteobacteria bacterium
CGAGGGGGAATGAAAAAGAGGTGGGCCGGTTGGCCTCGTGTGGGAAAGCCATGGTTCAGACAGCGCTCAGGCTGGTGGATGACAAGGGGAAAGAAATCCCCCCTGGCTCAGAAGAGGTTGGGGAGATCTGCGTCAAAGGCCCTACCATCATGAGAGGGTATTGGAGACTGCCCGAAGCCACGTCCGAAGTTCTCAAGGAGGGTTGGTTCTATACGGGCGACCTGGCCCGACAGGATCAGGACGGGTATTTCTACATTGTTGATCGCAAAAAGGACATGATCATCTCAGGAGGAATCAACGTTTATCCCAGGGAGATCGAAGAGGTGGTCTATACCCATCCGGCAGTCATGGAGTGCTCGGTGATCGGCGTGCCGGACGAGAAATGGGGGGAGGTGGTCAAGGCGGTCATCAGGGTCAAGCCCGGGATGAAGGTCACCCCCGAAGAGATCATTGCGCTCTACGTGGAAAACCTGGCCTCCTACAAGAAACCGACGAGCGTGGATATCGTGGAAGACATGCCCAGAACGGCTTCCGGTAAGATCCTCAAAAGAGAGCTTCGGCAGAGTTACTGGAGAGGGCGCGAGAGGATGGTCTGATCTTCAGGGAGGCAGGGATCGTGAGCCTGAAAAAGAAGCTTGAAGCGATTGTGGGACCCGAAAACGTCCTGACCCGGCAGGACGAACTGGAGCGATATGCGAAGGACCAGAGCATCTTTGAAGGCCTTATCCCTTCTTGCCTTGTCAGGCCGTTGAACGCCGATGAGATTCGAAAGCTCCTCCGCCTGGCCAACGAGGAAAAGATCCCCGTCATCCCTGTCAGCTCGGGTCTTCATTTCAACGGCATCTCCCTGCCTGCTCAGGGCGGCATGATCCTGGACATGGGCCGGATGAACCGCATCATTGAGGTGGATCTCCGGAATCGGCGGGCCATGATCGAACCCGGCGTCAAGTGGGGGCAGCTCCAGGAGCACCTGAAAAACCTGGGTATGGTGGCCATGAATCCCCTCTTTCCCCATCCGGAGCAGTCCGTGATGACGTCCTACCTTGAGAGGCAACCCCTTCTCATTCCCAGGTTCGAGTATGCGGAGCCCATATCGACCTTGGAAGTCGTCTTGCCCACGGGGGATCTCCTTCGAACGGGGTCCGCGGCCTCACCGGGCGCCCCTTTTGATACGGTTGCCGACATGGTTTGCCCCTACGGCCCGGGCCTGGACTTCTTCAGGCTTTTCCAAGGAGCTCAGGGCACGCTGGGTGCCGTGACCTGGATGAACGTCAAGATCGAATATCTCAGCCCCTTGCGCAGGATATACATCGTTCAGAGTGAGGCACTCCCGGACCTGCTCTCTTTCGTACATCAGGTTCAGCGCCTGATGATCGGCAACGAGTGCTTCATCCTCAAGAGGCCGGACGCGGCCGCCATCGCGAGCGACGGCGACCGGGCGCTCATGGAAAAGCTCCTGCAACAGGTCAAGAAATGGACGGCCTTCATCCAGATCGCGGGAGCGAGATGGAGGCCGGATGAGCGGATCGAGTATCAGGAAAAGGCGCTGATGAACCTGTGCGCGGAGCTTGGAATGAGGACTCGGGATTCGCTCACGCCTTCAAGGTCAGAATCGGATCTCTTTGAGGACCGGCTCCAGATGCCCTGGAAAGAGGGGAAACCTTACTGGAAGTATCTCAGGCTGGGGAAATGCCACGATATCGCCTTTCACACGACCTTCGGGCGTTTGCCCCGGCTCCTGGAAGAGGCGGCCGCCGCTTTGGAGAAGGAGGGGTTTCAAGACGACAGCTACGGGGTCTACATCCAGCCCCTGGAATACGGCAGGGCCTACTACAGCCGGATCCATCTTTACCACAATGCCGAGAACGGCAGCCGGATCAAACAGATCATGGTGCTGGACCGGGAATTGAACAGGCGCCTTCTTCTTTCCGGTGCCCTTTTCAACACCCCGTACGGAGCCCAGGCATCCCTGACCTATGATCACGCGGCGATGTATACAGAGACGCTCAAAAAGGTCAAAAAGATCTTCGACCCTGTGGGAGTCATGAACCCCGGACGTCTCTGTTTTTAGAGGGTCTCACGGGCGACCCTGTTTGTATCACCCGTTGATGTGTTGAGCACGAGGGGGTGCAACCTCAAATGGACTTTGGGTGCCGGCAAAGGCTCAGTTAGGGAGCAGGATGTATGAGTCTCGAAGACTACCGCTATGACATTGAGATGTGCCTGAGGTGCAGCAGCTGCAAGTGGGTCGACCCCATGTGGGCAAAGAGCAAAAGATACAACAAGATCTGCCCGATCAGCTCGCGGTTTCACTACGACAGCTTCTCCTGCCAGGGATTGATGGATATCTCCCTGGCAATCCTCGACGGGGAAATCGACTACAATGGAACACTGGCAGATATCGTCTATCATTGCACCCTGTGCGGTGCCTGTGACGTGATGTGCAAGAGGACCCTTGAGACGGAAAGGCTCCTGGTGATCGAAGAACTCCGCAAAGGGCTGGCGGAGAGAGGATTGGCCCCTGAGAGAGCCCTCTCGAGACTCTCAAAGTTCGTCGATGAACGCCGCAACCCCTACGGCGCTTCGGAGGCTAAACGGTTTTCATGGCTGGAAGGGAAAAGGAGATCCAACCTCAAAAGCGGTGCGAAGACGGCCTATTTCGTAGGCTGCACATCATCCTACAAACACCCGGAGATCGCCCGGGCAAGCGTGGACCTCCTTCAGTCCGCAAAGGTTGACTTCGTGGTTATGGAGCCGGATGAATGGTGCTGCGGTAACCCTCTTTTCCGAACCGGGCAGGTCAAGAAGGCAGAAGGCATCATGAATCATCATCTCGAAGTCATCAGGGAGCAGGGCATCGAGACGATCATCACCTCCTGTGCGGAGTGTTACCATACGTGGAAAGTGGACTATCCGAGACAGCACGACCGGAAGACCCTCGGATACAGGGTAGTCCATATAACGGAACTTTTGGCCGATCTCTTGAAGAAAGGGGTCTTCAAGTTCACGAAACCCGTGGATATGACCGTGACGTACCACGATTCATGCCGGCTGGGAAGGCTCAGCGAACCCCATGAACCTTGGTCCGGAAAACGGCTTCAATACGGAAAACTGGAGCCTCCCAAGACCTGGCGGAGGGGAACGAACGGCGTCTATGCCCCGCCGAGAGCCGTTCTAAACGCCATCGCGGGAATAAAGCTCCTGGAGATGGAGAGGGTTCGAGAAAACACATTCTGCTGCGGCGCAGGGGCTGGAGTCAAATGGATCAACCGGGATTTCGCCCTTGAGACGGGCGTCGAAAGGCTCACGGAGGCATCGGATACGGGAGCCAGGGCACTGGTTTCTGCGTGCCCGTTCTGCAAGTGGAATTTCCAGGATGCCGCTTCAAAAGAGGGCTCGGAAATGGAAATCCTGGATGTTGTCGAAATTGCCGCGAGGGCTATTTCCTGAGGTTGGAGCGCATGGGCAAGGCATAGGGGCTTGAATGTCGAGACTGCAAGAGGCAAAGAAGGCCTTGAGGGCCACTGTGGGGGAAGACCATTTCAGCGATGACCCCACGATCTGTCAGGCCTATTCGAGAGGCGGGTACGGCAAGTTCTTTTGGGACCGGGGCAGGAAAGTCCCGGGCTGTGTTGTCCTTCCGGGGAGCACTCAGGAGGTTCAGGGTATCGTCAAGATCGCCAATCGGTACCGTTTGCCTTTCATCCCGATAGGGACATTCTATATCACTCTCTGCGTTCCCACCGAACCCCATACGATCATGGTGGACATGAAGCGGATGGACGGGTTGACGATCGATGAGGAAGATATGCTGGCCGTCGTCGAGCCCTACACCACCTATACGGAGCTGCTCACCGAAGCGATGAAGGTCGGCCTCTACACCTCGGCCCCTTCCTGCGGGGCCCAGGTGTCGGTCCTGGCCAATCACCTCAACCAGGGGATGGGGCAACTGGTTCACCGCGTGGGGTATGCCAACAGGAGGGTCCTTGCAGCAGAGTGGGTCCTCCCCACAGGGGAGATTCTCAGGACCGGTTCCGCTGCCGTATTCGGCGACTATTCCTGGGGCGAAGGCCCGGGTCCTGACCTGAGGGGGCTCATGCGAGGATGGTTCGGGCACTATGGGGGCATGGGGATAGTGACCAGGATGGCCGTCAAGTTGTTTCACCTGCCCTTCAAAGGAATTCCGGAACAGGTTGGGATCTCGCCGAGGACAGCGTTCAAGCTTCCCGAGGATCGATTCAAATGGTTCGTCATCTACTATCCTGATTCCAAGAAAGCTGTGGATGCGATGTATGAGATCGGGCATGCGGAAATTGCCGCTGTGGTCGTCCGCATACCCTTTATCTGGAGATACATCGCCAGGGCCAACACCAGAAACGAGTTCTGGGATCAATGGGAAAAGGAACGCCCTCCTGAGGGCAAGCATTCGCCCAGCATGATCCGGGTCCTGCTGTGCGGGTTCACCAATCAGGAACAGCTGGCATATGAAGAGAAGGTCTTGAAAGAGATCGCCGACAAAACAGGAGGAGATATCCACGAGGCAAGCCCTTTTTCGAGCGGTCAGGTTTTCAAACTGGGGATCGCCAATAATCCTGCGGTTCCAGCAGGATTTTTCGGGGTAACCAAGTATGCCTTTGATTCCTTCGATCATGCCCGCCGAGCTTTGCAGGAGACCGATGACCTGAAGAAGTCCGTCATCCCTCCCTTTGTCGACGACCGGGAGGAGAGCGGCTGGATGCAGAGTTATGACATGGGCCATATTGGTTATGGGGAATTTTTCTCCTACTACGATCGCACCATGACAGACCTGTTTGAAAAATATCAGGAGGAATCGATCAAGCACGATATCAAGATGAGAGCTTTCCCGAGTGCCCATTTCCCCCAGTATGAACATATCTTGGGGCCGGCCCTGATGAACTACGATCGATTCATGCGCAAGGTGGGAGAAACCTTCGATCCCCTGTCGATATCAAACCCGCCTCGATTGGCACCGACGAGAAAAAGAAGGAGGGCAAAGAAGAAAGGAGAGGGCGCGAATGCAGGTTAAAAAGATCAACCGGATAGGAATTGCGGTGAAGGATCTGGATAAGGCGGTAGATTTCCTTGTCAACGTGCTTGGGGCAAAGCGCGGCGTGATTTACCGAAGAGATGAATCGGAGAATTATCAGCTGCTGCAGGACGAAATCCCTTCGGAGGGGTTGAGGTCCTATTATCTGACGCTGGGCAGCCTGCAGATTGAGCTCATGTCCCCCACCAGCGAAGAGGGAAATATCGGCAGATTTATCCAGAAGCGGGGTGAAGGCCTGATGACCCTCTCCTTTCAGGTCGAAGACCTGGAGGTCGCGGTTAACGAGTTGGAGGGCAAGGGGGTGAGGGTGGTAGGGAAGATGCTGGATCATCACACCCAGATCGGTAACGAGATGGTCCATACCCCGTATTGTTTTATCCACCCCAAGGATTTCTTCGGGCTCATGGTGGAGTTGGCCATAAGGTAGAGCACAGGGTCGCGATGGCCTATTCAGAGGAGGACCAGCTTATTCCTGAAGTTTGAATGTAGGGGAGAAAACATGCCCGTATTGGATAGATTTCGTCTGGATGACAAGGTCGCCATGGTGACCGGCGCAGGAAGAGGGCTCGGGAAAGCGATGGCTATTGCCCTGGGTGAGGCGGGAGCGGATGTGGCGGTCATGGCGCGGAGCAAAGACCAGTTGGAGCAGACAGCGGAGGAGATCCGGAAGCTGGGGCGCAAGTCCCTTGTTCTCGCCATGGATATAACGAAGGCGGACCAGATCCAGGCTTCCGTCGAAAAGACCCTCGATACCCTAGGCCATATCCACATCCTGGTCAACAATGCGGGGACGGCCCTGGTAAAGCCCCTGGTCCCTCTGCCTGGTTTTTCTGAAGCGATTACCCGGGACGATCTTCTGCGGGTTCTTGAAACCAACCTCATCGGGCCTTTTTTGCTGACCCAGGCCGTGGGAAGGCATTTCATCGAAAAAAAAAGAGGCCGGGTCATCAATGTGACTTCTGTCACGGCGATACGCGCCGGGTCACACCAGACGACCTATGCCTCAAGCAAAGCAGCGATCCTTCAGTTTACGAGGGCGTTGGCCAATGAGTGGGCAAGGTACGGTATCCATGTCAATGCGGTTGCGCCGGGAGCCTTTCATACAGAGATGTCAAGAAAGGTCTATGAGGACGAGAAGCTTCTAAAACAGATGCATTCAAGGATTCACATGCATCGAAGCGGCAGGCTGGATGAGATCGGGCCTGCTGTCGTCTTTCTTGCCTCTGAGGCTTCCAATTACATCACGGGGACGATCCTTTATGTGGATGGAGGATACATGGTCTTTTGAGGATTTCCAGCTCGATTTTCACTTCGGCAAAGGCCTGACGCGGAGAATCTGTAACAGGAGGGATTCATTATGATGAAGGGTGAGGAAGTCTTTATAGTTTCTGCCCTCAGGACCCCCATAGGGTCTTTTGGGGGCGTTTTCAAGGAGATGAGAGCGCCTGCGTTGTCGGTCCCGCTGATGAAGGCGATCATCTCTCGGAGCGGGATTGATCCGGTAATGATTGATGATGTGATCTGGGGATGCGCTTACCAGAGGGTGCAGGATGAGACCAATATCGCAAGGGTAGCTGCCATCAGGTCAGGTATCCCCATCACGGTCCCCGCCGTCACCGTCCAGAGGGTGTGCACCTCCGCGATGTGGGCAATCGTGAGCGGTGCGCAGGCGA
Organism: Deltaproteobacteria bacterium; assembly: GCA_020060805.1. Taxonomy (GTDB): domain Bacteria; phylum Desulfobacterota; class DSM-4660; order Desulfatiglandales; family HGW-15; genus JAHECH01. Next base: position 6,742 of record JAGUZM010000505.1, read on the forward strand.
TTCGGCTGGGGGATGCACAGGTGATCTTGGCCGGTGGGGTCGAGAGCATGAGCACGGTTCCCCATACCGTTGACGGGATTCGGTGGGGGTCGCGCCTGGGTCATGTGGAGATCAGCGATGCCCTATGGGATGGGCTCACCCGCCTGGGGGTAGGGCCGGGTATGGGGATGACCGCTGAAAACCTTGCGGAAAAGCACGCCATTTTACGGGAAGCTCAGGATGAACTCGCCTACACAAGCCATGCGCGGGCTGTGAAAGCCAGAGAATCGGGGCGATTCAAGGATGAGATTATACCAATCCATGTTCCGCAGAAGAAAGGGGATTTTCTTGCCATGGATTCGGATGAGGGCCCGCGTGCGGATACAAGCCTTGAAAAATTGGCCAAGCTGAAGCCTGTTTTCAAAAAGGACGGCACTGTTACGGCAGGCAACGCGAGCACCATGAACGATGGGGCCGCAGGGGTCCTGATGATGAGTGGGCGAAAGGCAGAAGAAGTCGGGGCCAAGCCCCTGGCCCGGATCTTATCCTACGGCGTTGCGGGCGTGGACCCGGATGTCATGGGAATCGGGCCTGTGCCCGCGAGTCAGCAGGCCCTGGAGAGGGCAGGCTTGAACCAGGATCAGGTTGAGCTGTTCGAGGTCAATGAAGCGTTTGCCGCTCAGTACCTGGCCGTGGAAAAAGTGATGGGTCTTGATCGGAATATCACCAATGTCAACGGAAGCGGAATTTCTCTCGGCCACCCTGTGGGGGCCACCGGATGCCGGATTGTGGTGACCCTACTCCATGAGATGATGAAGCAACAGAAAAAGATCGGCCTCGCCGCACTGTGTGGCGGGGGCGGCATTGGTATGGCCTTGGTCATGGAAAGAACTTAGTGGCACGGCCCACCCCTGCAAGGGGTGGATCACCAGAATACAGTGAAAAGGATTTACGGAATACGACATCGGTATGAGAAACACATTGAAGCGGCCTCAAGACTGGGGAAGATGCGCTTCTTTTGAGAGGAGAAATGAGCAATGATCACGTCAGAGCAATACATGGAGAGGATGAGGTCACTAAGGCCTAACTGTTACATGCACGGCCAACTGATCCAGCGTGATGACCCGCGGTTGATGATATCCAACAAAGACATCCGCATGAGCTTTGATTTGGCCGGCGACGACAACTACAAAGACCTCCTGGTGACCACATCTCATGTGAGCGGAAAACCGATAAGTCGCTTCACCCATATTCACCAGAGTGTTGAGGATCTTCTGAAAAAGCAGCTCATGACCAGGGTCCTCAGCCACCTGAGCGGGACCTGTATTCAGCGATGCATGGGCGTGGACATGATGAACGCTCTTTCCATCGTCACCAAGGAGGCGGACGAGAAGAGCGGGGGTAAGACGGAGTATTATCCCCGTTTCATCGCTTTCCTTAAAGAGTTCCAAGACAAAGACATGGTCGGGGCAGGCGCCCAATCCGACGTCAAGGGTGATCGAACGCTGAGGCCG
>JAGUZM010000357.1 GCA_020060805.1 Deltaproteobacteria bacterium
ATGTTGCTTTGGTATGTTCAGGGTCCGGTGGCCTACTACCACCTTGGGGCTTACAGTCCGCGGGGTTATGAATTGCGAGCATCGTTTGCCTTATTTTGGTTTGCTACAGAGTACTTTGCCGCGCGCGGCCTCAAGTGGCTTAACCTGGGGGCAGGCGCCGGCATCAAGGACGATGGAAGGGATGGGTTAAGCCGGTTCAAGAAAGGATGGTCAACGGGAACGCGGCCTGCCTATTTGTGCGGGCGGGTGTTTGACCGTCCGGCATATAAGAAGCTTACTACAGAGACCAATCTGACCGGAACAAGGTACTTTCCGGTATACAGAGCAGGTGAGTTCAGGTAGGGAAGAACGGCTCAGGAGAAGAGTTTCTTGAGTTAAGAACTCCAATGAAAAGGTTCTACACTTTTAATGCCGGTTGCATAAGAAGAGGATTGGATACCATACGCATCCAGGAATATCTACAAAGGAATGGCTGGAAGTTGACGCGCAGATTAATGAGTGCAGATTTGATTGTCATTGCTACCTGCGGGGTAGTGCATGCAAACGAAATAAACTCTCTCAGGGCAATAGAGCACGCAGCCAGAAAGAAATCGGCTTCGTCCAGGCTGGTTGTGACTGGATGCTTGCCAAACATAAATCCAGTAGCGATACGGCTACTGGGCGACTTCACTCTTATCCCCACCGTTGACATCGAGAATATAGACAAACTGGTCAAACCAGGGATACCCTTCAAGCATATCAAAGCACCGGATAGCGTAAAAAGCGGTCGAGACGTAACCAATTACCTTGTGGCGCGGAGCTTCTGCAGGAAGTCCCTAATTTACAAGGCTCTCTTCAATAGATTCGGCATGAACAGCAACTTTACAGCAACTTCGGTCCTCGTTGGAAAATCACTGAAGTATATAAAAGGACTCCGTAGTGGCCACCGAAATCCGAAGATTGTTCCCTATTACAATATCGCCATCGCACGGGGTTGCCTGAGCGCATGCGCGTTTTGCGCAACTAAACTTGCCATTGGAGGGCTTCGCAGCAGGCCCGAGGAGGAGATCTTAGACGAATTTAAGAAGGGACTTGATAGGGGCTACGGGATATTTCAGTTGATTTCTGAAGATACGGGTTGCTATGGGCTCGACATCGGGTCGAGCTTGCCCAGCCTGCTGCGAAAACTTTTCAGTATCGAAGGGAATTATAAGGTGATGATCATCGACTACCATCCTCGATGGTTGATTAGCCAATACAGGGAACTGGTGCCTTTGCTGATTGAGAACCGTTCTAAGGTGAGAGAAATGTTCATTCCAGTACAATCCGGCTCTGATCGAATGCTGGAACTGATGGGGAGAAACCACAGGGCCAACGAAATTAAGGCCATACTACAGGAGGTAAAAGAGAAAGCGCCATGCATATCGCTTCGAACGAGCCTGTTAATCGGGTTCCCAGGTGAAACGGAGGAGGACTTCGAGGCTACCAAAGATTTCATAAGAGGTGTGGGCTTTTCGGAAGTTACGGTCAACAGGTATGAAGATCGCCCCAACACTCCTTCATCGAAGATGCAGGGCAAGGTGGAGGGAAAAACCATTGAACGTCGTGCCAAGTTCCTCGCTGAACACATGAATTGCCACATCCTGTCTTAGAAGCCAAGGGAAAAACTTGACGAGCGTGCGCCACAAACTGATTGAGATCACAGAGCCGCATCGGTGGGCTCAGGCACTAAAAAACGTACCTCATCCACCGTCGCACCGATGGGGATACTGCGCAGCGATGGCGGAATCGAGCTGCCTGACAACCTTCCTATACCTTGCGGAGCAAAATGGGGATTTCCTTTGTTGCCCTTTCAGTATCCGCCAGAAAGAACGCCAATATCCCGAGCTTGTTTCTCCTTACGGGTTCGGAGGTATGATGTGTACATCCCATCACTTTGGAAGGCTGGAGGACTTCAGAAAGGCATGGGAGGATTTCGCGCAGCAGAATGGTTTCGTTAGTGCTTTCATCATGCAACATCCCGCGTTTCCTTTGTCCAGGGAAATTTGGACGCATAAACTGGTAGACTACCGAATTCTGTATCAAATCGATTTGGGACGTGACCTGGAAGAATTGCTGAGGCACATGGGCAAGACCCACCGGTATGAACTGCGGCGCTGTGAAGAGAGGCCTGATATGGAGGTAGTAACAGACAGAGATGAACTCCGAAAAGTGCTCTTGGATTTGTATCCGGAGACGGTGAGGCGCGTTGGAGCCTCGGCTGTATACCATTTTAGATCTTCAAGTCTCGAGAGACTCGCGGATGCCGAAGACTCCCTTTTACTTGGTGTGAAGGAGAGAGAGAGTATCCATGCGGTCGCCCTCTTCTTGTTTACAGCCTGGGCGGCGGATTATTTTTTGAATGCATCCACTCTTGAGGGCAGAAAGTATAGTCGACTGCTGGTCTGGGCAGCCATAAAGGCGCTCAAGCAAAAGCATGTAGCTTACCTTAACCTGGGCGGCGGAATAAAACCTGATGACACGCTTGATCAATTTAAGCGCCGTTTCGGGGGGGAAATGGTTGTGGGACAGGTACTGAAGCAGGTCTTCAATCAGGATAAGTATGCTTATCTCTGTAACAAGTACGGATCGGTCTCGGACATGGAGACAGACTACTTCCCGCCTTATTGGAAAAAGGTAGTATAAGGGCGGCACGGCAGCAATGACTCGGGAGTCAGGTGTGAAGGGACCGTCTGGCATCACGACGGGTGTCCCCAATTATCACGATATCGTGAGACATTACGAGAAGCGCCTCCGTCAATACGGGCCAACATACCGAGGTATGGATTGGCCGAGCGAAGGAGATCTCAAGAGGCGGCTCGAGGTGATGCTAGGTCTCATAAGATTTCGCGGCTCGGAACCTGTGTCCATTCTCGACCTTGGCTGCGGCGTAGGCCTACTGGTTGATTATTTGAAAGCTCAAAATATGCTGCACCTGTTCGAATACTGGGGAATAGATCTTTCTGAGGAAATGGTAGCCACAGCGCGGCGTCGGCACCCAACCCAGAGATTTGAAGCGGCGGACATTCTTCAAAAAGGCTTGCCCGAAAAGTGTACAGACTACGTCATCATGAATGGGTTGCTAACAGAAAAAGTGACATTGAAACAAAAAGAGATGGAGATGTTCGCTCGCTCGATGGTGAAGGTGGCATTCGACGCGTGTCGATACGGTGTTGCTTTCAATGTGATGAGCACGCATGTAGACTGGACGCGGTCAGACCTGTTTCACTGGCCCCTGGATCGGGCGGCAGCTTTCCTCGTAAAACGGTGCAGTCGCTGGTTGGTCATTCGCATGGATTACGGGTTATATGAGTATACCGTGTACGTCCACCGTGAGCCGAACGTATGAGTATCGACATCAGGTCCATCAAGCCGGAGGATGTCGAAACATTCAGGGAGACATTGTTCTTGCTCTCTTCGGATGACGTAGGGTTCCCTGAAGAAGCTCTTCAGCATTACTGGAAAAGCTGGGCAACGGATGCGATCACCAAAGCCGCTCTAGATCCCAAGAGTGTGTTTCTGGGAGCCTGGGAGGGGGGGGCGATGGTTGGACTCCTGATGGGTATGGCGCCCGAAGGGGGCGTGGGGACGGTAGTCTGGCTTCTGGTTTCCAGGGCCAATCAACGTCGAGGAATCGGTCGGCGATTGTTTCATGAGGCTTGCCGACGGTATCGTGAAATGGGGAGCCACAAAGTAAAACTGACCGTTCCCAGTAGAGAAAGGGCAACATTCTACGAAAAACAGGGTATGCAAGTTGAGGGGTTCCACATGAACCACTGGTGGCATATGGATATGTGGTCGATGGGAATGCAGTTATGAGCTTGCTGTAGGAGGATCACCATGGGTTGGAGGAAATTCGGCCTTATTTTTTCCATCAGAAAGCAAAAAATAGGTTGGCTGAAAAGCCACGCCATGCTTCCTAGCCCTGTGCTGTTGGAGGATAGGATACGAGTCTATTTCACCGGCAGGGACAGTAAAGGGCATAGTAGAATGGGTTTTGTGGATATGGATTCGGAAGATCCGGAGAGAATTTTTCATGTGCATGATCGGCCGCTCTTGGAGTTGGGGAAGATAGGGACGTTTGATGATAGTGGCACCCTGGGAACATGGGCGGTGCTCGACGGCGAGCGTGTATTTCTCTATTACAACGGCTACAACAGAAGAGTCACGGTTCCGTGGAGTAATGCCATAGGGCTAGCGGTCAGTAGTGACCGTGGGGTATCTTTCGAACGCATGTACGAGGGGCCGATCGTTGACCGCAATGCAAAGGAACCGTATTTTGCCATTTCGCCGTGCATCCTGAGAGAGAATGGCGTTTGGCACATGTGGTATACGTCGGGTACAGGTTGGATACTGGTGAACGAGGTACCTGAACCGCTCTATGTCATCAAATACGGCCATTCAACGGACGGTATTGTCTGGAAGCGGGAGGACCTTACCTGTATCTACCCTCTGACACCGCAGGAGGCTAATGCACGTGCCGCGGTGATTAAGGAGGAGGGGCGGTACAAGATGTGGTTTTGCTACAGAGGGAGCCTCGACTTCAGGGACGGCGGCGGAAGTTACCGCATCGGCTACGCAGAAGCAGATACGCCCACAGAATGGGTGCGGTGCGATGAGAGATCAGGCATAGCGCCAGGGGATGGCTGGGACTCGAAAATGCAAGCGTATCCGGCAATTGTCAGGGTGAGAGAAAGGAAATATCTCTTTTACAACGGCAACGGATTCGGGGCGGAAGGGTTTGGTTGCGCCGTATGGGAATAGACACCGGATCGTACGGTCGACTTCAATTTTCTAGGTGCAGTCGACACGTTGAAGGGAAAGATATTTCACCTTGGTCCATGGAGGTTCTCATGGAAGCTGCCGTGCTGGACATCCATTGCAGCGATATCAAGTTATGTGGGGATTTATGAATTGCTTTTGATGAGACAGTAGAGGAAAGGTAGCGAATAGAAAAGTAACGATGAAAAAGCGAATTGACGATTTGGCAATTTTCGGCGGAACGCCTGCGTTTGTTGAGAGCCTTCATGTGGGCTATCCGAACCTAGGGAGCCGCGAAAAGCTTCTGTATTACATCAACGACATCCTAGACAGGCGCTGGCTAACCAACCAGGGTGTCTATGTACAGCGCTTTGAAGAGCGCGTGGCAGATTTTGTGGGAGCAAAATACTGTATCGCGACATGCAATGCCACCATTGGACTGATGATTGCGATGAAGGCGCTCGGGCTCATGGGTGAAGCCATCATCCCCGCGTTTACCTTCATCGCCACAGCACATGCGCTTCAATGGCAGGAAGTCACCCCCATTTTTTGCGACATAGATCCACGGACTCATAATATTGACCCGGAGAAGGTGGAGCGACTGATTACGCCCCGGACGACCGGGATCATTGGGGTCCACGTGTGGGGCCGAGCATGCAAAGTGGAGGCTTTGACGCAGATTGCGCGACGGTATAATCTCAAACTCATGTTTGATGCGGCTCATGCTTTCGGATGCAGTTACCAGGGAAGGATGATCGGGAACTTCGGTGACTGCGAAGTGTTCAGTTTTCATGCAACCAAGTTCGTAAATACCTCGGAAGGCGGCGCTATCGTGACGAACGACGGGGAGTTGGCCAGGAGAGCGAGGTTGATGAAGAATTTTGGTTTTGCGGATTTTGACAGAGTGGATGTGGTCGGGATAAATGGCAAGATGAGTGAGTTATCAGCGGCTATAGGTTTAGCCAATCTGGAGAGCTTGAAGGATTTCGTAAACATTAATTATCGCAATTATGGATATTATCAGAAATATTTGCGAGATATTGATGGGATAGAACTGGTGTTGTTTGAAGACTGTCAGGTGCATAATTACCAGTACATCGTGATAAAGGTGGATGAGAACGTTACTTCCTTAAGCCGAGATCAACTACAAAAAATATTATGGAAGGAAAAGGTTTTAGCTCGTCGGTATTTCTATCCGGGGTGTCATCGGATGGAACCGTATCGGACGCGGTTCCCGGACGCGGGAGTAGAACTGAGAGAAACCGAGAAACTTGCGAAAAGCGTTCTGTGCCTACCGACAGGCCCCGCTGTGGGAGAGGTGCAGGTGAATCTTATCTGCCAGATCATACGAGTATCTGTGGAGAACGGCGTCGGGGTGAAGCGCAGGATGGATATGGCGGCTGAGGGGGAATCCTATGTCAAAGAAGCCGCTCGTTGACATCTGTATACTGACTTATAACCATGAAAGGTTTATTCAAGAGGCGATCGAAAGTGTGCTCGCACAGAAGACGGCGTTTCCGTACAGAGTAAATATCGGCGATGATTGTTCGGGTGATAAGACTCAAGAAATAATTAGGAAATACGCGGGGCGGTATAGTGATCAAATAAGGACGGTGTTGTTAGAAGAACATCGAGGTATTATACACAGGAATCGCCTCGGCATGGAATTGCTAAAGCTATGCACAGGCACTTATGTTGCTTTGCTAGATGGTGATGATTACTGGACAGATCCAACTAAGTTGCAGAAGCAAGTCAATTTTATGGATGAACATTCTGACTGTGCGGTATGCTTCCATAAGGTTCTAGTGTTTTACGAAGACGGTAGCCAGAAATCCTATGTTTTTTGCCCTGTTGGGAAAAAGAAAAGCTGGGTGCTTGAGGATCTGCTAAAAGGGAACTTCATACCTACTTGTTCAGTCATGTTTCGGAGGGGACTATTTGATCGGTTCCCGGACTGGTTTTACACTGTCGAAATAGGAGACTGGCCTCTGCATATTCTCAATGCGCAGTATGGTAGTATCTGCTACATCGATGAAACTATGGCAGCATATAGAGTTCATTCGGGAGGAATCTTTTCTCAGAAGCCTGTCGTTGAGCAGTTGATGATTATAAATGATATGCTCGAAAAGTTGAGTAGACATTTGGATAATAAATATCACAAAGTTATAAATGAAAGGATAGTAAGGAACTGGTATTCATTAGCTATAGAGCATATGAAGAATAATGAATCGGATTATGCTTGGAGTTATGCGAGGAAATGCCTGAGTGCGGGGCCTTTTTTTAATCACTTGCCTTATAAATTGAGAACGCTGATGAGGTTCTATTTGCCGAGGTCATTCAGGGTGCTACAAGATGTGTTTTCGGTTCTAAGAGGAATGAGAGCTTAGAAGCTACCCCGGGTGTTTGGATTATCTTCGATGGGAGTTGGTGCCAAGCAACGGATAATTATCTCAACGCGGCTTAACGGGGCGGGCGGAGTAGAAACTCACCTTTTTAAGCTCTCCCGTGTCCTTGCTGGGAGGGGGGCTGAAGTAACGATTGCGTCCAGAGTGGTAAATCCATCGACACCTCTCGTTGATGTCTGTCGGACTATACCAGTGAAAATCGTCAAGACGCCCTTCGCCGGGAAACGTCGTTATTTTCGGTTGTCGACAGCATGGGCTCTGGTGTTCTGGCCGACGGTTTTTCTGCGAGGTCGATTCGATGTGCTATATACTTTTGAATTTAGCTCCTTCACGAGATTCCTGAGCTATTTTGTAAAACCCCGGGGAAAGGTGATAGGAAATTGTGTGGGCGACTTGACAAAAGCAGCACCGTGGTTGGGGAAAAGGATAAACGCATGCGTGTCAGAGCTGATTGTTGAGTCGTCTCCGCAGAAGACGGTTATCACTCAGAATTGCAAGCTCAAGGTCCCGGTTCGTGTGATACCTCTCCTGGGCCACTATCAGGCATCTGTTGCCACCCACACGCCAGAGCACGAAAAATTCGAGGTGGCTTTCCTGGGGCGTTACGAACGGGCGAAAGGGATTTACCGATTGCTCGACATATGGTCGGATCTGGGTGTAGAAGGTGCGAGCCTTCATTTCTATGGTGGCGGGCCCGAAAGGGATCGACTGGAGCGTGAAATAAGAGTTCGCGGGCTCCATTCCTCAGTGGATATTCATGGTGGTTGGAATGAGGAGGGTGAGCTCTCAGCGATATTGCAGAGAACTGACCTGGTAGTGCTACCGTCTGAGGCGGAAGGTCTACCAGTGGTTCTGCTAGAGGCCATGGCATACGGTGTGCCCTTTGTCGCATCGGACGTAGGCGCTGTTCGAACGCTAGCACAGGATAATCCGGATGTTCGGGTTGTCCCGCTGGATAATTTTGCCCTCAGGAAGGCTATTCTTGAGATGATGAGAGTGATCAGAGAAGGGCGAGTTTCAAGAAAACGGCTGCAGGCATACCATCGCGGGCGTTATCCCTTTGAGCGGATAGCTGATGCCTGGGCAATTTCGCTTCTGGGCAGTGTGAGCGCGCAGTCGTCAGGGTGCGATACCTTGGAGCAGATCTGGTGAAAATGAGCCGCTCGGCAGGAAGCACTTTGAGAATGGGGAAGTTGGCTTTAGCCTCGATGATCGCACACCAGCGCTTCCTGGAAGCTCTGTGGGTCATGATATCGAGACGGTGGCATGATAACTGGACGGTGCGCTCCATATCTCATGCCGTTAGTCAGGCGATGGCGAGGACCAAAAGGACATGGCGTACGGTATCGGTAAGCCCGCACACAAGGATGATTGTCGATGTGGCTGATATTTACATGGAGTTGTATTTCTTTGGTTGCTATGAGCTAGAAACTGCTCTACGTATTCGAAAGTTACTGAGGCGAGGCGACGTTGTTTTGGATATCGGAGCAAACGCTGGCTATTACTCGCTTCTGATGGCTGATATTGTGGGTGAGGAGGGTCATGTTCATGCATTCGAACCCAATCCCGGGGTCGCCTCTGTGCTTCGGGCATCCGTGGGATTGAACAGGTACGAGCGGCGAGTCACGGTAAATGAGATCGTGGTGAGCGGGACGTCACGGCATGCTGTTCCTTTCTATATCTCCAGACTTCGCGAAAATTCCGGTCTGTCTTCAACAAGACGTCACAGTACGGCGCTTGTGGAAGAAGGCAAAATCCTTGTTAAGGCCGTAAGCGTGGATGACTACGTACGAGCGAAAGGTCTTCACCGCTGTGACGGTGTCAAGATAGACGTAGAGACGACGGAAGCAGAGGTTGTTCGCGGCATGGACCGAACGCTTAGGGATCTGAAGCCGTCTTTTATAGTATGCGAGACCCTTCTTGGAGGAGATGCCGACGCAGAGTTGCGGGCGCACGGCTTCGTTCCGCAAGCCCCTATGGGCGATAATTCTGCGGCTTGGGTTGCGAAAAACGGTTACTGGGGAAACGTGATCTACGTGTCAGGGAAAGAGATGCTCGCTCGTGGTCGCAATTAAACATGACCGTTTCCGGGGGGAAGTATGGGCGAAAGGAGAACTGCGGGCATAGCCATGACCAGCGAGCCTGAAATACCTGGAGGACTATTCCTCCACGCCGGGATCCTAAGGCAAATTTGGGACTCGCTGCGGGTGCTGGACGACCGGGACACATAGGCTGCACTCTCAACCCGGCCGGTTGAAGCCTGCATGTTTCTTTCTTGAAGAGGTATAAATACGCGAAGGGAGTGTACCGCTTGCTGAAAAACTAGCCCCAATTTCCTGCCGTCTCGCTTGCCCGCCTGGATTGCTCCTAAACGGGGCGGACCGGGAGAAGTTAAATCGAGGGGTCATCGAATGGCGAGTAGAGAGCCTAGGCAGTGTTTTCAAGGAAGTCCCTCGCCCAGTGATGGAAAACATTAATATCAAGACCCTCCTTATAGCAAGAATCAGAGGGGGTAACCTGAGAAAGAGTTGTTTCTTCGAATATCGATTTTCCCTTGAGAGGTGAAGCTCCTTTCCTTCTTTGTGGACACGGTGCCTCCCTTCCTACATGTGACCATGTAACACTGAGGAGAGATCCAATCCCCTCATTGGGAGGATACTCTGTAGTCTCTGGAAGTATTGCTGTTGGCTCGGATCTGCCTAATTACTCCTTTTCACATTTCTTTTCAGCCCAGAGCACTACGCGAAGCAGACTCTCTGCACGAGGCTGGACATGAAGTAACGGTGATTAGCCGTCAATTGGATCCATCTTTTGCAGGTCGTGATAGGCTGCTGATGGAAACTCGCAAATGGCGGTTACAAGTCGTTAATTTAGAAAGAAATGGGCCTAATCATCATAAGTGGTTTATCGATAGCATCTACCTCAAAATATTTAGGGGCCTATTTTACATGGGGCTGAGATTACCCCAAGTCGCGAGTAAAGGCTATGTCAAAGGTTTGAGGGAATTGATTACCATGGCTTTAAAGGAACCCCAGGACTGGTTTATTGCTCATACGCAGGCGGCTTTGCCAGTGGCAATTCCTGCTTCCCGGCGATGGAAGGCTAGGGTGGGTTTTGACTGTGAAGACTTGTTGGCCGAACTTAGTTCGGAACCAGCCGGGATCGTGCAAGCCATTGAGAGGAATTATTTGCGCTACTGCGACTATGTAAGCGCGCCTTCGAGGTGTATAGCCAATAGAATCGTGGATAGGTATAAGATCAAGAAACCCATGACATTATATAATGTCTTTCCATTGCGCCTTGCAGAAGGGCTAGCCGCCCCTGGGAAGCGTTCCGGAAGAATGGGATTGCGGGTGCACTGGTTTGGGCAGACTATCGGTCATGGTCGAGGGATCGAAGAGGCTATAGAGGCTGCCGGATATCTTGGCAAAGGAGTCGAGGTGCACTTGAGAGGACGGCCAGGAATTGGGTATGCGGGCATTCTAGCCTCCCTAGCGAATAGACACGGTGCCACACTCAAATTCCACCCACATGTAAATCATGATGAGCTTATAGAGACAATGGATGAATTTGACGTGGGGTTAGCCTTAGAGCGACCCGATAATGGTGGCTACTCTAGAACTGTAACAAACAAGGTATTTAGCTATCTTTTGGCGGGACTCGCAATCGCTGCGACTGATACACCAGGGCAACGAGAGATTATGGGCCAGATACGCTCAGCAGGGTTCCTATATCATGCGGGTGACGCGCGTGGACTGGCCGATGGGCTGAGGAAATGGTTGAATGATCATAATGCGCTGCGGAAAGCCCAACAAGCCGCATGGGAAGCCGCTAGGTTGAAATATTGTTGGGACCTTGAAAAGGACAAATTTCTTCGTCTTTTTTAGACGAGTTTACATAAGAATTGATGGATGTTCCTTGAGGAGATAGAATGAGACGAGTCATCATTGTTGGTTCCGACTTCACTCCGAGCAGCTATCCACCTGCCCTTAGGATACGATTTCTTGCCGAGCATTTACACCACTTCGGATGGGAGCCGATCATCCTGACCGTCTATCCTAAGTATTATGAGTGGGCCGTAGATCCGGAAAATGAGAAATTGCTTCCGAAGTCGCTAAAAGTGCTTCGGACCGCTGCCCTGCCTGCAAGGCTCACAAGAAAGTTCGGCATCGGAGATATTGGGATACGGAGCTTATGGCACCACTGGCGAGGTTTGACTGATCTGTGCAAGCGGCAACACATCGACCTGATATTTATACCGGTGCCTCCCTATGTTCCGATGGTTTTGGGTCGGCTTATTCGTCATCAATTCTGTATTCCGTATGTCATCGATTACATCGATCCTTGGGTCAGTGATTATTATTGGAAACTGCCAAAAACAGAACGACCTCCTAAATGGGCTCTAGCGCATGCCGTTTCACAAATACTGGAGCCGATAGCTCTTAGGAAAGTGAGCCATGTTGTTGGGGTATCAAGAGAGACCGTTGAAAGAGTGACGTCGAGATACGCATGGCTGAAAGAGGTGAAAAGGAGTGAAATTCCATATGGCGGAACACGAGCTGATTTCGATTTTCTTCGCCGGATGCGACGGGACAATAAGTTTTTTGATAAGAAGGACGGTTTCCTACATATCGCATATGTTGGTGCCTATGTCTCGACAATGAAGACTACGTTGCAGGCTTTGCTTGAAGCGGTAGGTGTCGGGCTTAGGGAAAATCCAGGATTGTTCTCTAGGTGTCGTTTGCATTTCATAGGGACGAACTATTCTTCCTCCCGGGTGTATAGTAGGGTTTTGGCACTGGCTCGGGAAATGGGGCTGACGCATATAGTGAATGAAGTTCCAGGCCGAATTCCATATCTAGATGCATTGCAGGTGCTGCTTGACTCCCATGCATTGCTCGTGCTCGGAAGTGATGCGAAACACTACTCACCTTCAAAAGTCTTTCCTTATATTTTGTCGGGTCGGCCCCTGCTTGCTTTGCTGCACAGAGCAAGCAACGTAGTGGACCTTTTGGGAGGGATGGAAGCGCGAAGGCTGGTTACTTATGACGAGGAGCAGACGCCGATAATGTTGGTTCAAAAGATAAGAGGTGAACTGGAAGGGATTCTCTCGATGCCACCGAATTTGGAGGCGGCGGTGTGTTGGGAGTCATTTGCTGGTTATACGACTCGTGCCATGGCGGCTCGTTTGGCTGGGGTTTTTGATGAGGCAGTAAGGGATCGCTTTTCAGGCTGCGGTTCAGCCAACGAAATAGAGGGAAAATGATGTTCGGGGTCCGATGCGGATGAGCGGGATTGCTTGATGTTTGCACGAACTCTGGCAAAAACGGTTGCTGTGCTTCCCAGCGGGATGAAATATAAAACAAAAGCATTGAGAAGGTTTTACATTTTTCTGATGAGCCTGGGGCAGCCAGTGATTAGTGTACGCACGAGAGCAGGAACTGTTTTGTGGAGGATAGATCGGATGACATGCCAAAGGCACGTATTGGGAAGCTATGAGCTTTATATGCAAGATGCATTTCTAAGGTTTGTTCGCATAGGCTCGGTAGTTTACGATATTGGCGCTCATGCTAGTTTTCATTCACTATTTTGTGGGCAGCTGGTTGGCTCATCCGGTCGGGTTCTCGCATTTGAGCCTGATCCAGAAGCTAGGAGGTCGATTGAACGACAGCTGGCTCTTAACCCGGGCATACCCGTATCAGTTTACCCTTACGCGATAAGTGATCATTGCGGATTTGTGCGCTTAGACACTTCGAGGGGAACCGCTTTCGTGAGCCAAGCTGGGGATGTTAGTGTCGAAAGCAAAACAATAGATGGGTTGGTAAGGAAAGGCGTAATTTCGCCTCCTGATCTGATTAAAATTGATGTTGAAGGGCATGAGTGTAACGTATTGCGAGGTGCGATGGGCGTTTTAGGAAAACATAGGCCCATAATTCTGTGCGATCCTAATGACGGGCAGACTTCGAGTGCAGTGGCGGGGTTGCTCACACCACTAGGGTACGGTGTCTCTGAGGGTTTGCCCATAATTGCCTTACCGAACAGTACGAAAGCATAAGGTGTGTTTGAAAACGTCGTTCCGCATTAGCGGGAGCAGGCGGGGGATGACGGATCGGAAGAGAATTCTGTTTCTTGTGGGTGGAACCTCTGTCTTTGGCGCTGAGATAGCTATGCTGAATTTGATGAGGTGTTTGAGAAAGAAAGGCTATGAAATTCATTGTATCGTCAGTGGTTGGGGCGATGGTGATTTTCCGTCTCGGTTGGATAAAGAGAGAATACCATATTCAAGGATTAAGCTAGGATTTGTATATTTTAGAAAGTTCCTATGGTCTGTCGACACCCTGTGCCATTACCCCTTGGCGGTGAGAGATTTTCTGAAGATAAAGAAGGAGTTCGATCCTCACTATGTTTATCACAGCAGCTTTAGAACGGTTATCATGGCATATCCATTTCTTTCAAAGGAAAACACGCTGCTCCATGTCCACGATAAAATGATTCCTTCATTAAAGAACAGGGTTTTCTGCAGAATCCTAAAAAGTAAGGTGTTTGGGTTCATTGGCGTTTCTGAATCGGTAAAACAAAACCTTATTACCCTGGGGATTCCGAGGAGACAGATTACTGTGGTGCTGAACGGAACACGAGATTTCACCCTGAAATTCTCAAGACGGCAAAGGAATTGCCAAGAGAAGTTCACCATTGGCATTGTTGGGCGTATTGCTCCAATGAAGGGTCACGTTGTGCTGCTTGATGCTCTAAGGTTAGTCCGTCGACTGGGGGACGATTTCGAATGCTCGATTATCGGAAGGGGTGAGCGGGGATTTGTTCGTAGGCTCGAGAATCTGATCAGCGATTATGGGTTAACGGGAAGTGTTAGGTGGTCTGGCTACGTCACAGACCCAAATGAGATCTACGGTGGTTTAGATGTATTGATTGTGCCAAGCTACCAAGAGGCGTTTGGTTTGACGGCTCTGGAAGGGTCCATGTGTGGCCTCCCGGTGATAGCCAGCCGGGTCGGAGGATTGCCCGAGATTGTTGACGATGGGCGAACGGGATTTCTGTTTCCAGTTGGAAACCATAGAGAACTGGCTGAGAAGATTAGGGAATTGAAGAATAATAAAGAACTAAGGAGAAAGATGGGGAAGGCAGCAAGAAGTCGTGCACTGGCAGAGTTTTCCCTGGAGGCAATGACCAGCAAAGTTGATGAAATACTTAGCCGGTTAAGCAATGGGGATTCAAGAATCGCATAAGGCGATTTGCGGTTTTCGATGCAAAAAAGGAACTTGGCGATTCTGGCAACCCACCCTATACAATACCAAGCTCCATTGTTTCAGGCGCTAGCTTCACGCCCAGAGTTGAACGTTCAGGTATTCTTTTGCCGTAAGGCAACGCCGCGGGAGCAGGCTGGAGCTGGTTTTGGTGTGGAGTTTGACTGGGACGTTCCACTATTAGACGGTTATCCGTATCAATTTCTGCCGAATGTAGCAAGAAGGTCATCGGTTGGATCTTTCTATGGGCTTGATACACCAGAGATCGGAGCGATCGTCGCACGGGAGAATTACGATGGGGTCATCGTTAACGGTTGGCATTACAAGAGTGCATGGCAGACAATAAAGGCATGCTGGCGCACGGGGACTCCTGTCTTGGTTCGGAGCGACTCGCATCTGAATACGAAGCGGCATGTATTGAAAAAGATCACAAAATGGCTCGTCTATCGAAGGTTCATTCCGAGATTTGATGCTTGCCTTGCTGTCGGGAAGTGGTCCGCAGAGTATTTTAACCATTACGGGGCGAGCCCGGAACGCATCTTCATTGTGCCTCATGTGGTGAATTATCCAAGGTTTAGGACAGAATCCACGCGCTTGCGACTCCATCGATCGGAATTCCGAAGGCAATGGGGTTTACATGAGAATTCGAGCGTGGCCTTATTCGTGGGCAAATTCATTCAAAAGAAGAGACCGTTAGATTTTGTTCGAGCCGTGGAACAAGCCGCCATAGAGTGTCCCAAAATCATGGGGTTGATGGTCGGTGATGGCCCGATTCTCAAGAAGTGTAAAGATGTTGCGCTGCAAAATCATTTGCCAGTTCGATTTACTGGATTCCTGAATCAATCACAGATTGTCCAGGCGTACGTGGCAGCCGACATTCTTGTGCTTCCGTCTGACGGTGGCGAGACCTGGGGCTTGGTTGTCAATGAAGCAATGGCAAGCGGGCTACCCGCGATCGTAAGTAGCCAGGTCGGCTGTGGACCAGACTTGATTGAGGAGAATGTCACCGGAGGGACATTTCCCGTGGGGAATGTGATTGCCCTTGCTGACACCATGAAGAGGTGGGCAAATCCTGAGCGGTGCCGGAAGGCATTGCCGGCGATTCAAGAAAAAATCGCTTCCTGTTCGATTCAGCATGCCGTTGAGGGCGTCCTGGCAGCCATCAACTCCTTCTACGCGAGTGGGTTCACTCAATAACTCTTCCACGAGAATTCCCTCACCTCTGAGACTGGAATGTTTAGAATAACGATCCTTTTTCTACCCTCTCTTTTGGGAATAGTCTGGATGGAGACTCCAGGGCTGTCAATCATGTGGTGCTTAACGGGTTCCGTCTTTATTGCTTTACTCGCTCAATCCTCATGGTTTCGCGAGGCAAGCAATGAGCTACCCGTAATCGAGCAATTGCTTAGACCGTCTTCAATGTACCATTTCGTTTTCGTGTCCTTCCACGTGATTGGAGGCGCAGCCTACTGCCTTGATGCAGCCGGTTTTGGCTTAGGGGGAGGGGTGGCTAATGCAGACGCATACGGGCTAGCCCTCGCTGCTTCGGCCCAACAAATGATGTTGTTGGGCCATGCGAGTGTGACTGCTGGGATGAAGATCGTAGGCTTTCACTATGAGCAGCCGAGATATGTAATTCCAGTCGTTAGACCCTATTCCCTGATCGTAGTCTCGCTGATCCTTCTCGGACTCGGAAGTCTTCTTTCAGAGGTTTCAAGCCTCTGGAATTTGAGAGAGAAACTGCTCGCTGTCTCATCGACGGCGGTTATTTTGGAAGTTGTTTTTGCTGTGCGAAGACATAATCTAACGAACTTATTTTTTGCACTTCTTCTCCTGTGTTTGATCCTGTTGGGGCAGCTACTGAGTGGATGGAAGGGACTCATCGTTTTTCCGATGATAACCCTTGGTGCTCTCCTGTTCCCTATAATACCGCGGCGGACTCTCATCGGCTGGGTAGGGTTTATTATGCTTTGGACACTTCTTGTGCATCCATTCGGAACAACTCTAAGGGGTTTAGAATGGTACGCAGGTGTGGAAAGAGACAGGGCTATCAGGGAATCCCTTGACGTGACCATGAATATGACGCTTGCAGAGCGAATAGAGAACGCGTGGACATTCATGGTCGGGCGCGCGAATGATCTCTACCAGTTTAGGAAATATTTGGAATATGTCCCTCGTGTTCATGATTATTACGGGCTTTCGCTCGTCGAAGAAGCAATGATCGCCTTAGTGCCACGCATTGTATGGGCGGGTAAACCTGACTTGGAGCGCGTGGCGATGGGACGGGTTTATGAGGCTGGAGTCGTCTCTGAGCGAGCAACGGTGTCAGCAAAGTCAAATTTCTACCAGGATGCGTTCATGTCTGGGGGGTGGGGCGGTGTCATCCCTGCCTGCCTAATTTTGGGTTTTCTATGCATGAAGATCAACAGGCTCTGCGAAAGGTTCTTTGGGGGGTATGACATCGGAACTGGCCTTGTCTACATGAGTCTTTTTGGCAGAGAGTTTAACATGCCGTCTAATTTCCTCTTCTTTTTGGGAGCGATTTGGACTTCGCTAATGACAGCAGCAATCCTGTTTATTTTAGGAAGGCTGGGCGGTTTCATCGTGCCCGCTCGTTCTCCGATCCCGGCCGATAGAGGCGTAGGGACCAAACGCGCCTTCGCTTCGTCGGGCTTGAAGGGTTGAAGAACAGGATACTCGCAATCCTATTTTCCGTTTTCCTCGTACTGGCGGGCCTGGAAATCGGGCTTATTGCGTTTGGACCGTTCAAGCGTGCTGGAAAATCACCCGACCATTTGCTTTGGGAAGCAGATCAAGAGATCGGATTTGTCCCGGCGCCCAATCTGGACATCGTGGCTTACACAAATGAATGGAAGAACCATGTGCGAACGAACGAGTTCGGGTTTCGGGTATCTGAGGGGCGACATTTTTCGACCGATGGAGCTTCCAACAGCATGCTTTTTCTCGGTGACTCTCAGACCATGGGCGTGCAGGTTCCCGTGGACTGTACGTATGTCGCGCTCATCGAAAAGGAATTAAGTGCCAGGGGTCGCCGGCTGAGGACCATCAATGCCGGTTGCAACGGGTTCAATACGGTCCAGGAATACTTGTTTTTCAAGAAAATATACCAGCAGGGTTTGCGGCCGAAATGGGTTGTCCTGTATGTGACGAACAACGATCTTTTCGAAGATGTTCCTGGGTTGCCCTATGGGAAGTTCAGGGTGGATCAAGAGAGCTACCTCACTGGATTACAACCTGATCCGGTGGCTCTAGATCGCCTGCAAAAAGCTAAAAGGAAGCCCGCCAGGGAGCCGAACTTCTGGCTACGCAGCTCGGCGTTGCTGAGGCATCTGCGGTATGCCTACCGCCTATGGCAAAACCCCTATGACATGGTCAACTGGGTGAATAAAACCTATTTGCGCGATGACTCGGATCCACTCGCGCAGCAGCGCTGGAAAACGGCTACGGCAGCCCTCCGTTCACTCAATCGTCTGGTCACCGAGTACGGTGGAAGATTGTTCATCGCGGTTCACCCGGACCCTGTTGAATGGTCGGATGAGTACTACAGAAAGCTCATCAATTTGGCGCCGGAACTGGAAGACCGCGTTGACCGGGCAAGATTGCAGAAGGGATATCGACGGATGGCGGAGGAAATCGGGCTGGGCTTTATCGACATGCTGAGAAATTTCCCCGCCGTGTCTGTGAGGGAATTTCGCTTCGCAATGGATCCTCACGCAAACAAATCCGGACACCGAATTATCGCGACGCAACTGTTACAGGGTTTGGAAGAGATGGGCGTTCTAGAATGAAGACGTGCCGGCTTGGGGGTAACCCCCCGTCTTTGGTCCTTGTTCAGCTATGCAACGCATCAGTTTGGGAAATGGAACAGTGGAAAAGTTGCCGATATCGAAGGTGGGACTTTCGCGGGTTGGAGCGCCTGAAGCGATACCTGTAAGGGCCGGGCAGGGCGGAAGAATTCTTGTTTTCCGTACCGGCCAACTGGGCGACACGATTATCAGCCTGCCGGCGCTATGGGCGATCCGAACGGTATACCCGTGTGCTCAGATGATTCTGCTTACCGATGCGCACCCTGGGAAGGGCTTCGTCTCGTCATGGGAGGTGTTGGAACAGACCGGCTTGTTTTCGCATGCCATGTTCTATGTCCCCCCTCGCTCGAGAATCGGGGGCGTCATGAATACCGCAAGATTAGCCCTCAGGATCCGTCAACTCAACCCGGAGAGGATGTTTTACCTGGGGCAGGTGGGTAGATCAAATTGGCAGCTGAGGCGGGACCGGATATTTTTCCAAAGGATCTGTGGAATCAGTCGGATACACGGCATAGAAGAAAGAGATTGGGAATCCAACCTCGACCGCCGCGGCAGGAACTGGGGCGATTTGCCTTCTGAAGCATGCCGATTGCTCGATATTCTCCGCAGGAGCGATCTTGGAATCACCTCGCAGGAGCCCGTGCGTTTCGATCTTCCGATCGGCGAGACTGAAAAGATGAAGGTTGATTTTCTCTACCGCAAGAGTTGCTTACCTCTGGATGCACGAATCGTCGCGATAGGACCCGGCTCGAAAATGCCGGCCAAAAGATGGCCGGTCGAGAGATTCGCTCTGGTGTCCAAACGGCTTCTGGGAGCCTTCCCTGACATTCATCAGATTGTATTGGGAGGCCATGACGACTATGCGCTGGGCGAAGTCATCCGCCGTTTTGGTGGAGCCAGGGTTGTCAACTGGGCCGGGAGACTCTCTGTCCTTGAATCGGCTGAGGTGTTGAGGCGATGCCTCCTATTCATAGGGAATGATACGGGGACAATGCATCTGGCAGCAGCGGTGAACACGCAATGTGCGGTGATCTTCTCTGCTAGGGATAAGCCCGGGCGTTGGTACCCCCATGGGGACCATCACTTGGTCTTTCGCAGAGAGGTCGCATGTGCTGGATGTATGCTCGAAGTTTGTAAGAAGAATAGGATGAGATGCGTCAGGGGCATCAGCGCAGAAGAAGTTTTCAGAGGCGCAAAATCAATACTGGCTGCTGGGTGCGCAGGTTGAAATCTGTTTCATGTGCGGCATAGCGGGCATTTACAATCACAACGAAAACTACGCTCCTGAGGAGGTGGCCGCGATCGCCCGGCGGATGGGGGATGCATTAGACCATCGTGGACCAGACGATTCCGGAATCTGCCACTTGTCCAAAGGGAAAATGACGCTGGTACACCGCCGTCTCGCTATCATCGACCTGACGGCCGCTGTGCATCAGCCCATGTCGGACGGGGCGGGACGTATTTGGGTTACCTTTAACGGCGAGATCTATAACTACAAGGTTTTGCGAAAGGCGTTGGCTCAGGAAGGCATTCGCTTCCGATCTAACTCTGATACGGAGGTGATTCTCGCACTTTATTCGAAGTACGGACGGAAGTGCCTAGATTTTCTACGGGGGATGTTTGCTTTCGCTATCTGGAATGAACCCGAGGATGAATTGGTTCTGGTGCGCGATCCCTATGGGATTAAACCTCTCTACTATTTTTCGACCCAAGACGTCTTCCTTTTCGCTTCTGAAATGAAGGCGATCCTGGCAAGTGGAGTGGTGCCGCAACGACTCGACATTGATGGGCTGACCTCTTATTTACATTATGGCTCCGTCGAGGCTCCCTGGACGATGATCGCCGGGGTGCGTTCTATGCTTCCCGGCCATTACATGGTGGTGAATCCATTCAAGAACATGCTGCGCTGTGAAGAAGTTTCGTATTGCAGAGAGGATCATGAAGGGCGCTCCCCGGGGGGAATCCTTGATCGTGCCGAGGCGACGCGACGTCTACGAGAGATTCTCAAGGATTCCATGCGTGCTCACCTTGTCAGTGACGTGCCCGTGGGAGTTTTCCTGTCAGGAGGAATCGATTCCAGCGCAATTGTCGGGTTGATGCGACAGGTGTCAGGCGAAGAACCAAGAACGTTTACCGTTGTATTCGGCGAGAAGCACTTTTCCGAGGCCTCATATGCTCGTGAGATCTCCGAGAGATTTTGTACGAATCATCGGGAGATCCTGGTAACGGAGGAGGAACTTCTGCGCTTGCTCCCAAGCGCTCTTAAGGCCATGGACCAACCGACGGCGGACGGTATCAATACATTCATCATTTCGGAAGCGGTGAGGGGTAACGATGTAAAAGTCGCTCTATCAGGGTTGGGAGGTGACGAACTGTTCGCTGGGTACCCAAGTTTCTGGAGAGTCGGTAAACTGAAGAACCTCACAGGTTTTTATCGTTTGTTGAGAAATGCAGGATCGGCTGCGAATCGGGTTCTAGTCAAGGGGTCCGTGGCGCAAAAGAAGCTTCTCAACCTCATTAGGGGTGATCACGGCCCGCGCGAAGTATACAACGTTTCCAGGCAACTCTTCGACGCGGATGAGATACAGAAATTCACAGGGTATACCCCCCCGCACTACCCTATGGAGCCAAGTGAGGAATACGACCCCATCAATGTAGTGTCGCGTTACGAACTTCGAGGTTACATGGCCAACACACTCCTTCGAGATACGGATTTCATGAGCATGGCGCACGGCCTGGAGGTTCGGGTTCCTTTTGTAGACCCAACAGTGGTCGAATGGGTCTTGGGGCTTCCGGGGGAATGGAAGGTCGATTCTCATCGGCCCAAGCCACTGCTTCTGGACGCAATGAACGGCCTATTGCCCAAGCGGGTATGGAGAAGACCGAAAATGGGTTTTACCCTTCCCTTTGAGCGCTGGCTGCTATCGAATTTGGGGGGTGAACTCGAATCTATGCTCGCTGATACGAGCTCTCTGTCGAGATTGAACATCAACCCAGAGCCGGTACAATACCTGTGGCGAGTTTTCACCGGCTACCCCAGGAAAGAGAACTGGTCGCGTCCCTGGGCGTTATATGTCTTGATGAAGTGGTGCGACCTGTACGGAGTGCGGGCCTGAAAGTCCTTCACGTTTCACCCTCTTTTTACCCAGCGCACGTTTACGGCGGGCCAACGGAATCGGTATATCGCCTGTGCTTGTACCTGGGTCGAACCCGGCAGGAGGTTCGCGTCCTCACAACGGACGCAAACGGCCGGGGGGCGGTGCTGGATGTAGAAAAAGACCGGGAAACGGATATAGCCGAAGGCGTCCGTGTACGCTATTGCAGGCGGCTCTTCGTTCATTCGGTTTCGCCCGCGCTTTTACGCCTGTTACCCTCATACGTCGACTGGGCGGATGTAGTGCACCTGACAGCGGTATATTCGTTTCCTACGATTCCCACTTTGCTGGCGTGCAGGCGTTCAGGCACTCCTCTGGTTTGGTCGCCCCGGGGTGCCTTGCAACGGTGGTCTGGCTCAACACGAACTCGAACCAAGGCGCTATGGGAGCGGATTTGTCGCTCTCTCACTCTAAAAGAATTGATCCTTCATGTAACATCGGAAGATGAGGGGAGAGAGAGTTTGCTGAGGTTTCCAGGGGCCAGGGCGATCAGCATTCCCAACGGTATCGAGATTCCGGAAAAGGTGATTCACACACCCGGAACCGGCCCAATTCGCCTGCTCTACCTGGGACGGCTTCATGCAATAAAGGGAATTGAGAACCTGCTGGGTGCATGCGCCGTTCTCAACGCGAATTCGGACACAGCCTGGACACTTACGATTGCGGGTGACGGAAACCCCAATTATGTGGGAATGCTAAGAAGGCGGATAGAAGAATTGGGGTTGTCGGATAAGGTGAAGATGGTAGGCCAGATGCTGGGGGAATCTAAACGAAGTCTTTTTGAGAACACGGACTTGGTCATTGTGCCATCGCATACCGAGAATTTCGCCGTCGTGGTGGCTGAAGCATTGGCTCACGAGGTGCCGGTGATTGCCAGCAAAGGTACCCCCTGGCGGATGCTTGAAGAAGTTAGGTGTGGATTATGGGCAGACAATTCTTATGAAAGCCTCGCCAAGGCAATCGAAAAGATGAATGGCATGCCTTTAAGGGAAATGGGCCGACGGGGGAGGGAGTGGATGAATGAATGTTTTTCCTGGCGCATCGTAGCGGAGAAGATGGTGCGGCTTTATCAGGATCTGTGCGAACCTCGATCCGACCTCTGCGGGGATGCACTTCCGAGGAATCGAACGGCTTCCGTGGCTATGGAAGCCGATAACTGAGGTTGACGAGAAATTATGAAGATTTGCGTTGTTTCTTCCTGCGGCGGGCATTTGAGGGAAGTTCGAGCTTTGAAACCGACATATGAGCGGTACGAGCATTTTTACGTATTGAATGATCGGATATCGCTGCCAGAGGATATGAAAGGGAAAACATATTTCATTCGGCACTCTGAGAGGGATTGGCTATTCTTCGTGAACCTCTGGGAATCATGGAAGATCTTGCGGAGGGAAGAACCCGATCTCATCCTGAGCACTGGAGCGGGGCCGGCTGTCCCCTTTGCATTCATCGGGAAACTTTTTCGAATCCCTTTTGTATTCATCGAGATATCGGCCCAAGTGACAAAGCCGTCTTTAACGGGGCGAATCATCTATTATCTCGCCGACCGGTTTTTCTACCAATGGAAATCCCTCGCGCCGTATTTCCCGAAAGGGATCAATGGAGGACTTCTGCTTTGATTCTTGTTACCGTGGGCAATGCAACCCAGAGCTTTTGCCGGCTCTTGGAAGCAGTTGACACCCTGTCGGGGCAAGGGTTTTTCGGGGAGGAAAGGGTTTTCATGCAGACGGGGAACTCAAAGGATTTCCATCCTGAGTTTTGCGATTATGAATCATTCTTGCCGATGGAGCACTTCCAGCGAATGTTCGAAAACTCGGACCTGATCATATGCCATGGGGGTTGTGGGACTCTACTTGACGCCGTCCGGCTGGGAAAAATCCCGGTGGTAATGCCTCGGAGGAAGGTATACGGGGAACACGTCAACGATCATCAGTTGCAGCTGACGCGAGCCCTTGCAGCTGAAGGGAAAGTCATACCGGCCTATGAGCCAGAACATTTGCCCCGCGCCATCGCCGAGGCGCGGCGGCCCGGGAGGAAACCGACGTCAAGTTCTCCATCCAGGATGCGCGATCTTGTGGCCAGGGCCATTCAAGACCTCACCGGTCAGAATCGATGAGCATTCTTAAGGTCAACGCACCTCGTAGGGGTTATTCGCTGTACACTGTGCCTTGTGCGCGGTTGATTCCTGTCGAATGCGAGGCTGGAGCGGGAAGCGTGGATTCCGTCCTGGGGCATCCAAACCTTCACACGCCATGAGATTTTTCCTCTTCAAGCTTGTTCAACAATGTCTTACCCCACTGACAGTGTGCCTGTTGATGGGAACACTCTCTTGCCTGTTTGCGATTTGGCGCAAAAGGATAGGCTTGGCATTGGCTCTCGGGTCGATAGGGCTCCTTTGGGTATCCTCGATGCCCGCAGTATCGTCAAACTTGCGCGGAACGATCGAGCGAAAATACTTGCCTGTTCCAATCGACAAAGCACCCGGTGTGGATGCGATCGTTCTGCTCGGCGGAGGCGTGGGAGCGCCGGAGCCCCCGAGGATTGAAGCGGATCTCTCGGATGCCTCGGATCGGGTTTTCCAAGCTCTGCGGCTGTACCGGGCGGGCAAAGCGCCCGTGGTTATCGCGGTGGGCGGGGCTGCAACATGGCTTGGCAAGGATATCCCTGAGGCGGATGTGATGAGCGCCCTATTAGAAGAATGGGGGGTGCCGAGGAACGCAATCATCCGGGAACAGTTGAGCTTGAACACCTATCAGAACGCCGTGCATACGAAGCAATTGCTTGAGAAAACAGGATTGGGGAGGATTCTGCTTGTGACTTCTGCCCTGCATATGCCGCGGGCACTGGCTACGTTCAGATCGGCAGGGATCGACGCGATCCCCTCGCCTGCGGATTACGGGGTGGTTGAGAAGAAAGGCCTTAGCGTATCGGATTTCATCCCGGATGCTGATGCCCTCTCGGGAACGACGTTGGGATTGAAAGAATTCCTCGGGGTCTTCTACTATCGCTGGCAGGGCTGGATTGAGTGACCGTGAGTTATGGAGACGCGACTTATCCAAAGGACCTCGCGCTGAAGCAAAAGATGATAGATGGATTTGTGCAGACCCTGTGTGTGAGATCAACTGAGAGCTAACCGGGGATAGTATGACCTGTATCCTGGGCATTAACGCTTACCATGGCGATTCTTCAGCCTGCCTTGTTGTGGATGGAAAATTGATTGCCGCCGCAGAAGAAGAGCGCTTCCGTCGCATCAAGCACTGGGCCGGCCTGCCGACGGAGGCGATAAGGTATTGCCTGAGGGAAGCAGCCATAGGGCTCCATGAGATTGATGACATCGCCGTAAACCGTAATCCCGGTGCCAACTTCGCGCATAAGCTGCTGTCTGCGTTACAGGGGCGGCTCTCCTTTCATCTGGTCAGAGATAGATTAGGGAACAGGTCAAAGGTGAGGGGTATCAAGACTGAACTGGACCATGAATTCAAAATGAGCACTGGCCGAAATGGAGCAAAAGTGCACCATGTGGAGCACCATGTGGCACATCTGACCAGTGCATTCCTCGTCTCGCCTTTTGAGAAGGCGGCCGTCGTTTCCGTGGATGGACTCGGTGATTTTGTCGGAGCCATGTGGGGAGTCGGAGAGGGAAACAAACTGAAGATCGGGAGCAAAATCTTCTTCCCCCACTCCCTGGGGCTGTTCTATCTGGCTATGACCCAATACCTGGGTTTCCCGAACTACGGGGACGAATACAAGGTGATGGGCCTGGCAGCGTTTGGCGAACCCTCTTTCATGAGCGAGATGCATCGGCTCGTGGCGTTGAATTCGGACGGGGCCTTTAGGCTCGACCTCAGCTATTTCACCCATCACTCAAAGGGTGTGACAATGACCTGGAATGGAGGAGAACCCAAGACAGGGTCGTTGTATTCAAAGAATCTGGAAGACCTGCTGGGCCCATTTCGAAACCCGGAGGATCCCGTAGGAAAACGGCACGAGGATATAGCTTCATCCGTTCAGGCCATGTACGAAGAGTGCTTTTTCCATCTTCTCAATCACGTTTATGAGAAGACAAAGCTACCCCATTTGTGCCTCGCCGGCGGCTGTGCGCTGAACAGTGTTGCGAACGGAAAGATTTTTGATCGAACCCCATTTAGAAAAGTCTACATCCAAGCTGCGGCGGGCGATGCGGGGGGTGCCTTGGGCGCAGCCTATTATGTTTGGAATCATTTGCTGGACAAACCGAGAGCCTTCGTGATGGAAAATGCTTACTGGGGCCCGGAGTTCAGTGAAGCCGAGATTGCGGGAGAGATTAGAGCTAAGAGGAATGAGCTTGATCAAGCGCGGTGTGCCAGTGAGAAGATTGATGATGAAAATGAGCGTTGCCGAAAGACAGCAGTTGAAATCGCAAACGGCAAAGTGGTGGGCTGGTTTCAGGGCAGGATGGAATGGGGACCGCGGGCTCTTGGGAATCGGAGTATCGTGGTGGATCCAAGGCGAGAGGAGATGAAAGCTGTTCTCAACGCGCGAATCAAGAGGAGAGAAGCCTTTCGGCCCTTTGCTCCATCAATTCTGCTGGAGAAAGTTGGTGAGTACTTCGAAAAAGACTACCCGGACCCGTTCATGATCAAAGTCTATCCGGTCAAGGCTCCAAAAAGATCCCTTATCCCCGCGGTTACCCATGTCGATGGCACGGGTAGACTTCAGACGGTGAGCAAAGAGGACAACCCTCTCTACTGGGGACTGATCAAGGAGTTCGAAAAACTCACAGGTTTGCCCCTGATCCTCAACACCTCCTTCAACGAGAATGAACCGATCGTTTGCAAACCCCGGGAGGCCATTGATTGCTTCCTGCGGACAAAAATGGATGTCCTTGTCCTCGGGAATTACATGATCAGGAGATAGGCCGAGCGGGTTTTGTTCCTTTTCCTAAGGGGACTCATTCTGCCGGGCCTGCGAGAATCATGCGAGTACTCATCCTCCATATGCGGTTTCATCCCGATCTGACTGGGACCGGGCCGTTGGTCACGGATCTGGCTCAGGATCTCGTTTCCGTTGGCGATGAGGTCAGTGTGGTCACGAGTATGCCTCATTACGGCCGCAAGGGGATCCCCGCAGGGTATAAGGGAAAACTGATTCATCGAAGCACCTCCCACGGGGTGGAGGTATTGCGAACCTGGGTCTATGTCCCGCCGAGCCCGCGCGGTTTCTACCGTGCCGTCAATTATCTGAGCTACACATTCATGTCGGTGGTGGCGGGTATCCTTTGCGATCGGCCGGATGTCATCCTCTGTGTCAACCCACCCATCACGGTGGGGTTTTCCGGCTGGGTGGTGAGCGTAATACGCCACGCGCCTATGGTATTCAATGTCCAGGATGTATGGCCGGACTGCCTGGAGATCATCGGTCAGGTACGCAATCCCATACTGATTCGCATATTCCGGTGGCTGGAAACGTTTATCTACGGAATATCAGCACGAATCACGGTTCTTTCGCAAGGGATGAAGCAAAACCTGATCGAAAAAGGCGTTGATGAGGAAAAAATCGCCGTGATTCCGAACTGGGCGGATGTGAGTTACATTGAGCCGTGCGCGAGGAATAACGGCTTTAGAAGGACCCATGATTTGGGCGACCGTTTCTTGATCATGTTTGCAGGGAACCTGGGCTACATTTCGGTTCTCGAGATGGTGCTCGAAGCCGCCCGGCTGCTGAAGAACGATCCAGACATTCTCTTTCTGATCGTGGGCGAGGGCAACGCAAAAAGGTCTCTTCTCGAGCGCGCCCGGGCACTGGACCTTCACAATGTCCGTTTCCTTCCCACGCAGCCCAGGGAAGTCCTGCCCCAAATGCTTGGCGCCGCTGATCTTGCGCTCGTGACCCTCGATCGCCGGCTGGGTCTCCTGAACGTTCCGAGCAAAATATACCCCATCATGGCCAGTTCTCGCCCGGTCCTGGCAGCGGTGCCTGAAGATTCAGAGATCGCCCACCTTGTTAAGAGGACCGGATGCGGAGTCTGGGTTCCACCGGAGGATCCATCAGCTCTGGTCATTGCAATCAGGGCCCTCTCCCGCGATCGTGAGCTGCTGGAGGAGCTGGGAGCCAGGGGGCGAGAGCATGCGGTCTCACAGTACAGTCGTCAAAGAATAACAAAGAAATACCATGATCTTCTCCGTGAGGTCGCAAGAACATGCAGCTTGCGTTGAAGAGGAGGAAAATTGCCGTGGGTACGAAATCAGCTGCATCCCAGAGAAATGTGGCGCTGGTCTCTTCCGCCCTGGTGGCAGGAAACTGGGAGACGTATGAGACTGTATCGAGAACAAGATCGCTGACCCGAGAATCCGTAGCCAAGCGTGTTCTTGACCTATCTCTTTCGACGCTTATGTTGTGCCTTTCTGTTCCAGCGGTGGTCCTCATCACTCTCTTGATCAAGTTGGAAGATGGAGGACCGATCTTCTATCGGCAGGAACGATGGGGGAGGGATGGAACACGTTTTAAAGCACTCAAGTTTCGGACCATGGTGACCAACTCGGACAGAGATTACGGAATCAAACCGGCCGGGGAAAATGATCACAGGGTGACGAGGGTTGGAAGGGTTTTGCGCGCCATGGGCCTCGATGAGCTCCCACAGATTTTCAACATTCTTCTGGGGCACATGAGTTTTGTGGGTCCCAGGTCGCTCGCGGTGGGTGAAAAGGTTCAGGATGATGCGGGGAGAGTGATCGATTATGAGGATGTTCCCGGCTTCCGGGAAAGACTCCATGTCCGCCCGGGGCTTACGGGCATCGCAACGATTTATATACCGAAGGATTCTTCTCCCTACCGGAAGTTCCGGTATGACTTATTCTATATCCGTAGGCAGTCTTTTTGGCTGGATATCCGGCTCATCGCTCTGTCATTCTCGATCAGCTTTCGAGGCAAGTGGGAGAGCCGGTGCAAGAAAATCTGACGCATTGAACAGGCAGGAACCGTTGCGCAAAGACATCACGATCATCGGCGGCTCTGCGGCAGGTATGCTCAGCGCCTACTGGCTGGCTCGGGCAGGTTGTCGCGTCAGAGTATTTGAAGGAGATCACAAAATCGATCCTCCTCCTCGCACGCTTATTGTCACGGAGAGCTTTCGATCGGTCCTCGGACCGATCGCTGACAACTCGATCGTCAACACAATCAACCGCTTCGAGCTCTTCGCGGATGGCCGCTCCGCGTCGGTTTCCCTTCGCCGGCCGGACCTGATCGTTGAACGGTCCGCCCTGATACAAAACCTTGCGGAAAGGGCTGAAGGGGCGGGAGCGCGGATTCTCTGCGATCACCGGTTCCTGGGCTTGAGACCGAACGGGAGCAGACTTCAGTTCAGGGTGGCCACGAATAGCCACACCGTGGAGTCGGCGACAGAAATTGTGATCGGAGCTGACGGCGCTTTCAGCGACGTCGCGCGGAGCGCCGGTTGGCCGGAAGCGCCGACGGTATCCCTTCTCCAGGCCGTAGTGGACCTTCCCAAAGACATGCCCCCTCACACCACCCGCGTCTGGTTTCTCCCCGAGGAGACGCCCTATTTCTACTGGCTCATTCCAGATTCACGGAATCGGGGAGTGTTGGGGCTGATCGGAGAGGACAAGGACCATACCAGGAAATCGCTGGAGCGGTTTCTGGAGAAGAAGAAGTTCTCGGCCCTTGATTTTCAAACTGCCCTCATCCCACGATACACCGGTTGGATTCCCAATCACCGCCGGCTCGGTATGGGGCACGTTTACCTCGTCGGAGATGCCGCAGGCCACGTGAAAGTGACCACGGTAGGCGGGATTGTGACCGGCTTCCAGGGGGCCCTGGGCGTGGTGGAGGCCATTCTAAAAGGAGGCAAGAGTCTGCGACTGCGGAAACTGCGCCATGAGCTGGATCGCCACTTGCTGATCCGCAGGGTGCTTCATCGCTTTTCTCAGGCCGACTACGCGAAGCTTCTGGACATGCTGGGCCCTTCCGCTCGCCACCCTCTCAGTGCATTCACGAGAGATGAAAGCAGCAAATTGCTCTTCCGTCTCCTTGTTAGGCAGCCCGCCTTGATCGTGCTCGGGATGCGCTCCCTCTTCCTGGATAAATGACCCACTTTGGTTTTTCGCAGGTTGACCTCAGGGGAAAAAGGCAGGGCGGAGAAAAGCATACGGGCTTGATCGCTCGACAGGCATGTATCCCGATGAAGTGTCAACCGGGGTAAGAAGGTGTATTAAATTGGATATTCTTGGGATTTCTGCGTTCTACCATGACAGTGCGGCATGTTTGGTCCGGGATGGATCAATCCTGGCAGCCGCCCAGGAGGAGCGGTTTACGAGGAAAAAGCACGATCCGCGCTTCCCGAGGAATGCCATCCGGTACTGCCTCGATGAGGGTGGGATCAAGGCCGGCGAGTTGAACTACGTTGTTTTCTATGACAAACCTTTCTTGACCTTTGAGCGCCTTCTGTTGAGTTACATAACCGTTGCGCCGAAGGGTTTGCGTTCATGGCTTGAGGCGATGCCCCTATGGCTTGGCCGGAAGCTGCACGTTCAGAAGGTCATCCAGAAGGAAATAGGATATGAGGGGGAGGTGCTGTTTACCGAGCATCATGAGGCTCATGCAGCTTCCGCGTTCTACCCATCCCCGTTTGAAGAAGCAGTGATCCTCACCATGGATGGTGTGGGAGAATGGGCGACAGCCAGCTATGGGTACGGAAGAGGGAATGAGATATATCTTTTGAAGGAACTCCACTTCCCTGATTCTCTTGGACTACTCTATTCGGCTTTCACCTATTTCACAGGGTTTAAAGTCAACTCAGGGGAGTACAAGCTGATGGGGCTTGCTCCGTATGGAAAACCCCGTTACAGAGATGTGATCCTCAAGGAACTGGTGGATGTGAAGGAAGACGGATCACTCCGGCTGAATCTTTTCTATTTTGATTTCCTCGGGGGACTGAGGATGACCAACAAGCGGTTCGAGAAGCTTTTCGGCGGACCTGCCAGGAAACCGGAAGGAGAGATCACTCAAAGGGAGATGGATATCGCGGCGAGCATCCAGGCGGTTATCGAAGAGATCATCATGAGAATGATATGGACTGTATACCGGGAAACGAAGCTTCAATGCCTTTGCCTGGCAGGGGGAGTAGCTCTGAATTGCGTGGCCAATGGCCGTATTCTGAAACAAGGCCCCTTTAAGGAGGTCTGGATACAGCCTGCGGCCGGAGACGCGGGAGGATCTTTAGGGGCAGCTTTATCCGTGTGGCATCGTTTCCTCGGAAGGGGAAGGAAGGTTATTGACGGAAAGGACAGCCAGAGGGGTTCCTACCTGGGACCCGCTTTCTCTTCTGAAAGGGTAAGAGCGTTTCTTGATGCCAACAAGTATCCCTACAGAAAACTGGAAGAAGAGGAGAGGGCAAGGGCAATTGCCGGATACATAGCGGCGGGAAAGGTCGTCGGATATATGACCGGCCGGATGGAATTTGGGCCCAGAGCCTTGGGCGCTCGGAGCATCCTGGGAGATCCGCGTCGAACGGAAACCCAGAGTATCATGAATCTCAAGATAAAGTACCGGGAGTCCTTCAGGCCTTTTGCGCCGACGGTTCTGGAGAATAAGGTTTCCGAGTATTTCGAGATGGACCGGCCAAGCCCATACATGCTGCTGGTGGCGAAGGTTCAAGAACAAAGGAGATTGCCACAGCCCTCGCCGGATGGATTGGGTTTGCTCGAAAGGCTCAGAATCCGGCGGAGCGATATTCCCGCCGTGACCCATTTGGACTATTCGGCCCGTGTTCAGACCGTGAACAGAGAGGATAAGCCCGATTATTACGATGTGATTTCCGAATTTGAAAGACTAACCGGGTGTGCTGTGGTAGTAAACACCAGTTTCAATGTGAGGGGGGAGCCGATCATCCGCTCTCATGAAGATGCTTACAGGTGCTTCATGCGAACCGAGATGGATATCCTGGTGCTGGAGGATTGCATCCTTTTTAAGGAACAGCAGCCAAAATGGACGGAGGGAAAAGAATGGCGAAAGGGGTTGATTCTTGACTGAGAAAAGAGAGATCAGAAAATTCGGCGGGATTGCGCTCATTCTTTTCGGAGTTCTGTCCGCGATGGGACTCTGGCGACAAAAGGCTTTCATTTCGTATTTCTTTGGCTTGCTGTCATTTCTGGGGTTGTGCTTTCTCCTTTTGCCGGAGCCTTTGAATCCTGTGTATGAAAAGTGGCTCAAGATCGGCCGTGGGATAGGGAGGGTAATGACCGCAGTCATGTTGACGCTGGCATATTATCTGGTGATCACTCCAACTGCGTTGATCAAGAGGCTCTTCGGAGGAAACCCGATCCCTACCTCCCCCGATCAGGCAAGGGATTCATACTGGGTTCAGCGCTCCGAACCGGCTCAACCGAGAGAGCGTTTTCTGAAACGCTATTAAGAGGGAGGGAGATGAAATGGGTAATCAGTCTTTCGTGTCGGAGTTCTGGGAATTCCTTAGATCAAGAAAAAGGTATTGGCTTCTCCCTGCCGTGATTGTCCTAGCTCTTATGGGTATGATCATTATTTTCACAGAAGGAAGTGCGGTGGCTCCGTTCATATATGCCCTGTTCTAATTTGAACGGAAAGAGTTCATTTTCTTGAGATTCCAACGCTTGCGATATTTTCCTTCCCTTCGGTGAACTACAATCTCACGTCCACGTGACGCCGAGAGACCTCTGCACAACCTACCCAAAAACGTCATATAGGATTGGAGTGTCTAAATTTGGAAGTTGTCGGAAATGCTGAGGAACTGAGATTCCTGAAAATCGTATAATCCATTGATATTGCTTGAAAAAGAGATAATTTTGATCTATACTTCTCCCCTAACAATGGCTGGTCAGTGAAGGGGGAAGGTATGGGCTACAAGAAGTGGGGCAAAGAGATCAGCTTCGCGGACTTGGCAGTGAGGAAATCCCTTGAGCACAACCGCAGTCTGCAGATGATGATGAGCATA
>JAGUZM010000588.1 GCA_020060805.1 Deltaproteobacteria bacterium
CATAGGCCCTTCGACGATCTCTATGGGTTTGAGAAGACCCATTCCGGATTCCCGCTGGACTTCGGGTTTGTGCAGGAAAGATATCCCGCGACCCTGAATGACGTACTCCTTGATAAACTCCACGCTCCCCGCTTCGACGAGGACGGATGGTTTCACGCCATGGGAGTCTAGGAAGGAAAGGATGAAATGCCTGGACCCCGACCTCGGTTCCCGGATGATGATCGGTTCGCTTTGTAGTTCCCGGATCGAGACGACGCCCCTTTTAGCCAGGCGGTGCCCCGGTGATGCAATCACGCAGAACTCTTCGGGCTTGTAGGGAACGGCTTTTATTTTTTTCGGGAGTGGGATTTTGCCCACAAGCCCCAAGTCATGCCTGAAACCCGCCACCCCTTCGGCGATCTCGCTGGAGCTCCCCACCTCCAGGGAAACTTTGATGCCGGGGTATTTTTCCTGGTAGTGCGAAAGCAGGCCGGGCATGAGATGCCTGGCAAAACTGCGTGTCGTACCGATGATGAGGGAGCCCTGTTTGAGAGAGGCAAAGCCCTTCAAGGCGTGCTCCATTTCATCCACAACGCCGAATATTTTTTCCGCATACTTGAAAAGAGCCTTTCCTTCCGCCGTGAGTTCGAGAAACTTCCCTCTTTTTCTGAAAAGGGCCAGTTCAAGGTGTTGCTCCAAGGCTTTGATCTGCATGGTCACGGCCGGCTGGGTCACAAAGAGAGCCTCCGCGGCCTTGCTGAGGTTTTTCTCCCTGGCCGCATGGTAGAAAATACGGAGGTGATTGAGATTGATCTGCATGGAGGACCTATAAGCGAAACTTATAGATATATAAAACTAATTGCTTTGACAAGTCAATACATTTGGAAGGTAATGGGATCGTGCGGTGGTAACAGCTCAACCGTTCGCTAAGCAAAACCAAGAGGGTTTTCATGACACCGGAGAGAGAGATTTTTTGGAGAATCGGGGAAGCCTGGCTATTTTATGTTCTGGCCGCTCTCGCCGTAGCTCTGTTTACAGCAGGTGTCGCCCTGCACGTATCCCTGTGGCTGAAAAGCGCACCCAAGGGGAAGGTTGCTTTTTCAGGACAGGCCTTGAAGGGGATGATATTGGATGTTCTCCTCGGCCTTCGCGTGCTCAAAGGCGAGGTGACGGCAGGCATCATGCACTCGTTCATCTTCTGGGGCTTCGTCATTTTATCCATAGGCACCTCGTTGCTCCTCATCCACGAACATTTATACCCCTTCCTGAAGGGAAAGAGCCATCTTGTTTTCGAGCTGTCCATGGAACTCGGGGGGCTCATCCTCCTGGCAGGGATCATCTGGGCCATGGTTCGCAGGTACATCCAGCGTGTTGCGAGGCTTGAGCGCAGGGTGGAGGATGCCCTGGTGCCTTTGTGGCTGCTCCTGGTGGTAGGTTCGGGGTTCATCCTGGAAGGGGTGAGATTGGCTTCTCAGCAGCCGCCATGGGGCCATTGGTCTTTTGCCGGCTCATGGGTAGCGGGCCTGGTCTCCGCCTCGGCGGCGGAATCGGCCTATCCTTATCTCTGGTGGGGGCACGCCCTGTTGAGCCTCGGGTTCATCGCCGTCATCCCTTTCACGAAGCTCTTTCACGTCGTGGGAGCGCCCGCCACCTACTATCTTCATCATTCTACAGAAGGATCGAGAGTCCCGTCACCCTCATTCCAGGACCCTGTCGAAGCACCTTTGAACCTGAATGAAGCGGCAGTGACGGCTGGAGAAGGGGAGCTGGGTTTCGGCGAAACCCCGCTCAGCATCAGGGAGGTCGCTTTCTATGATTCCTGCATGCGATGCGGCCGTTGTGTGCAGGCATGTCCATCGACAGGCGCCGGCGAGCCGTTTGCGCCCCGCGATTTTATCCAAGCCACGCTTCGCGCCTTGTGGCAGAAACATTCTTCTGTGGGGGATATCCGGTTTCTGACCAAAGACGCACCGATCGCTAATGATGTGCCCTGGTACTGTACGACCTGTGCGGCCTGCCTGGAGGTCTGCCCCGTGTACGGCGCCACCTTCGAGGCTGTCTCAAAGAAGAGGACAGAGCTTGTCATGGAAGGAACAGGAGTCCCGGATCTCATGAACCAGACCCTGGAGAGGCTTTTCAATTACGATAACCCCTGGGTCTCTTCCAAGAGAGAAAAGGCGATCTGGGCAAAGGATTTGGGTATCCCTGCTCTTTCGAAAGGAAAAGAGGTCGACCTCTGCTATTTTGTCGGATGCACCACCTCCATCGACGCCAGGGCCCAGGCTATAGCCAAATCCTTTTCGAGCATCCTGAAGCGGGCAGGAGTGAGCTTTGGGATTCTGGGCGAAAAGGAGCCGTGTTGCGGAGACATCGCCAGAGTGGTCGGAGAGGTAGGTCTGTTTGAGGAGAAGAGGGCAAACTGCCTGGACCTGTTTGGCCAGTATGACATCAGGGAGGTCGTGACCTCTTCGCCCCACTGCTTCCATGCGTTTCTCAACGAGTACCCGGATAAGAGCTTTAGCGTGAGGCACTACTCCTTGCTGTTGAGGGAGTTCGTCAGGGACGGCCGGCTTAAGTTCAAAAAGAACGGGAAGCTCAGAGTGACATATCATGACCCTTGCTACCTGGGTCGGCACAATCGGATCTTTGAAGAACCGAGGGAAGTCATCCGCTCCATCCCCGGAGCGACATTGATCGAGATGGGGCACCATGGTCCTGACAGCCTCTGCTGCGGCGCTGGAGGGGGAAGGATGTGGCAGGGGAAGGAACTGGATGGTGAGGTCAGAATGAGTGAAATCAGGGTGAGAGAAGCCCGCGCCACCGGCGCGGAGATCCTGATCACGGCGTGCCCTCTGTGCCTCATCATGCTGGAGGACGCTTTGAAGACCTTGGGGTTGGAAAAGGAACTGAAGGTCATGGACCTCAACGAGCTGGTCCTGCAATCGTTGGAATAGGCAGGGAATCCCGCGGGGAGCCGTCCGATCCTGTCGATGAAAAGGCGAATCCGACCCTGAATAGAATAACCCCCGGGAGCGAGTAAAACAATCAGAAGCAAGGAGGGCTAAAGATCATGAGTGAAATCTTAATTCTGGTCGAGTCCAAAGAGGGTTCACTGGACAAGAAGACCCTGGAACTCATACAAGGGGCAAGCGTTCTGGCAAAGGATCTGGGCGCTTCAACGGCAGGGGTGGTGGCTGGAGATGAAACGGCCCAGTTGGCCGAAGCGGTCGCGGCCTACGGGCTGGACAAGGTCTACCGGCTGGAGCACCCGCTCCTCAAAGGTTTTCAGCCTGATGCCTGGGTGGGGGCATTGGAATGGCTGTGCAAGGAGGTTGCGCCCAAGGTGTTTCTCATCAGCCACTCTTTTGTGGGCAGGGAAGTGGCGCCGAGGCTGGCCTATCGGCTGAACACGGAGTTGACCACGGATTGCACCGGATTGAAGGTCGATCCTTCGGACAAGGGGCTGATTCGCACGAAACCCATCTATGGGGGGAACGCGGTGGCCATCGTGAAGACGGAAGGCAGTCCTCAGCTGGTCACGGTGAGGAAAGGGGCCTTTGACCCGATAGAGCCAACGACCACGAAGAGCGAGATAGCGCCCATGACCCCCCCTCTCGATGAATCCCTCATCAGGGTCAAGTCCCTGAAGACGGTGGCGCAGGAGGTGGTGGAACTGGACAAGGCGAACGTCGTTATCTCCGGCGGACGAGGGATCGCCGAGAAAGATGATTTTGAAGTGCTGATCGCCCTGGCCAAGGCCCTGAGCAAGACCCATGGGAAAGTCCTGATCGGATGCAGCAGGCCGGTGGTTGACAAAGGTTGGATGTCCTCTGACCACCAGGTCGGGTTGACCGGTTCGATGATCTCCCCTGAAGCCTATGTGGCGATAGGAATCTCAGGGGCGGTTCAACATCTCGTGGGCATGATTCGATCAAAGAAAATCATCGCGATCAATACGGATCTCGGCTGCAACATGTTCAAGGTGGCCGACTATGGAGTGGTTGGCGATTACAAGGAGATCCTCCCCGCATTGATCAGGAAATTGGAGGGGTGACCATGAAAGACGTGAAAATCATCGTTTGCGCAAAACAGATCCCGGACCCGGAAGCGCCGTTTTCGAACGTGAGCGTCAATGTTGAGAAGAAAGAAGTCCTGGTGGATGCTCCGGATGTGATCAGCCCCTACGACGAGAACGCCCTGGAAGCGGCCATCAGGATAAAAGAGGAACTGGGAGGGAAGATCACGGTATTGAGCATGGGCAGGAAGGTTTCGGATACGGTGCTGAGAAAGACCCTGGCTGCGGGCGCTGACTCCCTGATCCTTCTGGAAGATCCTGCGTTTGAGAGGCTGGAGAGCCGTTCCATCGCTCACGTCCTTGCCTTGGCGATCAAGAAGATTGGGGAGTATGACCTGATCCTGACCGGGAGGCAAGCGGGAGACTGGGATTCAGGCCAGGTGGGGCTGATCCTGGCGGAAGTGCTCGGCATCCCATCCGTCAGCTTGGCGCGGTCGATCAAAGTCAAGGACGGCAGCGTGGTGGTGGAAAAGCTCGTACCCGTGGGCTATGAGGTGGTGGAGGCAGGGCTTCCTGCGCTGGTCACGGTGAGCAATGAGGTAGGGGAGTTGAGATACGTGGCGAGGACCAAGATGATGGCGCTCCTCAGGCGTCCTATGAGCATTCCTAAATGGGGGACCCGGCATCTGGAGCCCGGCGCAGAGGCGCTCAAGCCCGTGGATCTCACGGAGCTGTGCCCGCCGCCGGATATGAGGAGGGAGTGCGTGTTCCTCGAAGGGTCATCACCCGATGAGAAGGCCGGGAAACTGGCGGCCGTTTTCAAGGAACTCAGGTAACGCAAGGAACAACGAATCCTTTTCGGAGGCTGTCCGATAAGCCCACGAGGGCCAGCCTCTGTCATTTCGAGCGAAGCGAGAAATCTTGAGAATCCATAAAGCTGAAAAACCAAGATTCCTCGGCTAAAGCCTCGGAATGACGTTGTGGAGGGTTCCGTGGGGGGATGATGAGCTACGCAGGGAAATGACAATTCATTTAGTTCGTTTCTATTCACATCAGCAAAATAAATAAGGAGGTAACGACATGGCTGACAAAACTTACGATGCGATCATTATCGGAGGAGGACACCACGGCACGACCATCGCGCCGTACCTGGCCAACGCAGGTCTTAAGGTCGGAGTTTTTGAGCGGTTGGATCATTTGGGTGGGGGAGCGATCACGGAAGATCTCCCTTCTCCCGGATTTCGCGGGAATTTCTGCGCCCATTTTACACGCTACTACGGCCACCCGGCTTACAAGGAATTCGATCTTCGAGCAGAGGGACTGGAATACACCTTCCCGGATACCAATGAAGCCATCATCTTTGATGACGGAACCAGCTTCGTGGCCTATGCGGCCTTTACGGTGGTCGATCCCAAGACGGGCCAAACCAAGTTCAACGAGGAAAACGTCAAGAAGACCTATGATCAGATCATGCGATTCTCCAAGACAGATGCGCAAACATATCTCGATTTGACGGAGAAATATAGAGACATATGGCGCCCGGCTTACGGTAAGTATCGTTATTCACCGCCCACGCCTTATGGGGTGCCGGACCCCCTGGAAGCGCTTTGTTCTGATCCCAAAAGCGGGCTGGAGATCCCCATGCAGTTTATGACCTGCAAGCAACTGGCTCGCTATTTCTTCGAAAGTGACGAGCTGAGAATATTGACGGAGAGAGGGTTTTGCACGTCCTGGGGTTGTTTCCCCGATGACGTCCCCGGGATTTACATCGCGATTTCGACGATTCATCTTACCCTGGGTTGGGAGACGGCCGCGATTGCCAAAGGGGGAACGCAGGCTATCACGGATGCCCTCGTTTCTGCCGGAAAGAAACGCGGTGTCGAATACTTCATCAACTCAGAAGTGCAGAAAATACTCATCGAAAACGGCAGGGCCACCGGAGTTAAGCTCATGGATGGCACAGAGATCGCCGCCAAAAAGCTGGTGGTCTCGGACAATGCGTCTCCTCAGCTCTTTCTGCGTCTTATCGGGGAGGACCGGATTACGGACGACATGAAACGCAAGGCCCGGGTCTACCAGTTCGACCGAGGGGAGCTTTTTTGGGGCACCGTAGGGGTCCATGAACTCCCGAACTACACTGCCGCCAAGGATAATCCTGACGTCAACGCCACGCCCCGAACCTATTTCGCACCCAAAGATTTGGGGTTTTTTGAGGATAAATACCAGCATGAAATCTTTCTTTTCGGCCTTCCTTCCAAAATGTTCATCCTCACAGCGCCTGACAGCATCTGGGATCCCAGCAGGGTCCCGGCAGGAAAGCACTCTCTGCATGTCGAGGAGTTCACCTGCCCTGCGAGGTTGTTTTCCAGAAAAGAATGGAAACAGATGACCGAGCAGTTTGTGGATGTCCTTTTCGAGCGGTGGGAGGAGTATGCTCCGAACATGACGAAGGATAACCTCATCGTCGATCGGATTACCAACCCTGCGGACATCCAGGATACTCATCTGGACATGAAGGAAGGCGGCTGGTGTGAAGGGAATTGCAGCGGTGTGCAGAACGGGCGCTTCAGAGGAATCCCCGGAGGGTACAGGACCTTTGTCAAGGGCCTCTACCAGTGCTCATCCGGGGTCTACGGGGGCCCTGGCATCGCGCGTGGCTCAAGCTATAATTGCTTTAAAGTGATCGCCGAGGATCTAAGGCTGCCAGCGCCGAAGTACTGATACAGACCTGCTCTTTATCCTTTCCCCTTCTCCTGTAGGGGCAGCCTCCTGACCCCGATGGATCGCAAGCGGGAGCTTGCTCCTACGGGGGGAAAAGGTTGGGTGCGGGCACGTATTCCCTCATACCCTCAACACCATTTCTGGACGATCCGGCCCAGCAAGGGCATCCCCTGCTGTTAGGATGTCCTTCCGGCCTGTCAAAGCATCCACCTCTGGCCCGCAAATGCCGGTATCCACAACAGTCAGACTTATCGCAGGTTTTCTGATTGGCTGATATTCTTGAGCTCGGAACGGATATCTCAGGTAGGGAAATAGGCATTTACGCTCAATCGAGAGACTGATACCAGTCCTCAATCGCATGTCCCATTTTCGCTGAGCATCCTTGTCAAAATTCCTTGACTTCCCTGCCTTTTTTTGTATGATTTCTTTGCCTGTGTAATGTCCTATTGGACAAAATGCCAAGAAAAGGGCTTTGATAGCCTTCTCCGGGCTGGGAAATACCAAGCCCATATTGGATCTCAGAGGTGGAATGTTGCCATGATGGACGATCGCTGGATATCGGTTGAAGAGATCGCAGCCTATTTGGGAGTCAAAAGGGACACAGTCTACAAGTGGATCGACCGTAGGAACATGCCCGCCCATAAGGTTGGTCGCCTGTGGAAATTCCGAAAGGAAGAAATAGACCAGTGGATACATAGCGGCGGGGCCAGCAATAACGAGCCCGGTTCAGGGGGAGATTGATAATGACGGAGCCACTCGCCGATAGAATCATAGAAAAGATCGCTCAGGCTGCCGAGCTTTACCACCGCCTCGTCATCCTGATAGCCCCGGCGGGTGCGGGCAAGACGGCTGCGCTCCAGGACGTTCATGAGCGGACGTCGGCTCCGCTGCTCAACGTCAATCTTGAGCTATCTCGCCGCATGCTCGATCTCACCGAGCGGCAACGGGCGCTGCAGTTGCCCCGTCTCCTCTCGGAAATCGTGATGGCACCCACGGGTGAAGTAATTCTACTGGACAACGTCGAGGTCCTCTTCGATGTCTCGCTAAAGCAAGACCCGCTGCGGCTCCTACAGGGGCTCTCAAGAAACAAGACAGTGGTTGCGGCCTGGAGCGGCGCCATTGACAGCGAACACATGCTTTACGCGACGCCGGACCATCCCGAATATAAACGATATCCCTTACGAGATTTCCTTGTTGTAAACCCTGAGATCATTTCATGAAGACAAGGATTGAAAGCGCAGGAGGGATGACCCGATGAAATATGGAGACCTAATCCAGTTCGAGCCTATCGAGTCCGTGGTCCAGCTACGGGACGCCGACGAGGCGGCTGCAGCCCGCCAACTTGTTCAGACCTACGTCATCTCCGAGGAAATGGCGGAGAAGCTGGTAAACCTGGTCGTTCCTCAGCTTCAGTTCGACCAGCCCATGGATAACAAGGGGCTGCTGGTCGTCGGCAACTACGGTACAGGTAAGTCTCATCTCATGTCCGTTATTTCGGCCCTGGCCGAAAACGGCGATCTCGCCGCCAACCTGAACGATAAGAACGTGGCGGGAGCCGCGAGCAAGATCAGCGGCCGCTTCAAGGTAGTCCGCACCGAGATCGGCGCGACTACCATGTCCCTGCGCGACATCCTTGTGGCTGAGCTGGAGGAGCATCTTGCCGGCATGGGCGTTGCCTATTCCTTCCCGGCTGCGGACAAAGTGCCAAATAACAAACGCGCTTTTGAAGAGATGATGTCCGCGTTCCACCAGGAGTATCCCGACCACGGGCTGCTGCTGGTAGTGGATGAGTTGCTCGACTACCTGCGCAGCCGCAAAGATCAGGAACTTATCCTCGACCTCAACTTCCTGCGCGAGATCGGCGAGGTCTGTAAAGACTTGCGGTTCCGCTTGATCGCCGGCGTACAGGAAGCCATTTTCGATAGCCCTCGCTTCTCCTTCGTGTCCGATAGCATCCGCCGGGTGAAGGACCGCTTCGAACAGATTCTCATAGCCCGGAAGGACGTCAAGTTCGTGGTGGCCGAGCGGCTGCTCAAAAAGACCGCAGATCAGCATGTAAAAATCCGAGAGTATCTGACCCCCTTTGCTAAGTTTTACGGCCGTATGAACGAGCGAATGGACGAGTTCGTGCGCCTTTTCCCCGTGCACCCGGACTATATCGACACTTTCGAGCGGGTCACCGCTGTGGAAAAGCGCGAGGTACTTAAGACCCTGTCCCTGGCCATGAAAAAGCTGCTCAACCAGGAGGTCCCAAATGACCGGCCGGGAGTGATCGCCTATGATGGGTACTGGACGACCTTGCGCGAGAATCCATCCTTCCGCGCTGTCCCTGATATCAAGGCAGTTATCGACTGTAGCCAGGTGCTTGAATCCCGCATCCAGCACGCCTTTACCCGCCCAGCTTACAAGCCCATGGCCTTACAGCTCATCCATGCGCTCTCCGTTCACCGCCTCACGACTGGCGACATTTACGCGACATTGGGCGCTACAGCGGAGGAACTGCGCGACAGCCTGTGCCTCTTTCAGCCGGGCATTGAGGAGCTGGGTGGTGATCCGGCCGACGACCTCCTTTCACAAGTAGAAACTGTTCTGCGCGAAATCCACAAGACGGTAAGCGGCAAGTTTATTAGTTTCAACCCGGATAATCGCCAATTTTTCCTTGATTTGAAGAAAACAGAGGACGTCGACGCAATAATTGAACAGCGGGCTCAAAGCCTTGATCTCTCGCAACTCGACCGCTATTACTACGAAGCCCTGAAACGGGTCATGGAGTGCACCGACCAGACATATGTGACTGGCTACAAGATCTGGCAGCACGAGCTTGAATGGTTGGAGCGCAAGGCTGCGCGCCAGGGATATCTCTTTTTCGGTGCGCCCAACGAGCGCTCTACCGCAGTGCCCCCGCGAGACTTTTATATCTACTTCATCCAGCCTTTCGAGGCGCCACATTTCAAGGATGAGAAAAAAGCCGATGAGCTGTTCCTGCGTATAACGAACATGGACGAGGAGTTCCGCAAGGAACTGAGTAACTACGCTGCGGCTACCGATCTGGCATCAACGAGATCTAGTCAAGAGCGGATACCCTATGACCAGAAGGCATCAGGTTTCCTGCGCGATCTTGTGCAATGGCTCCAGAAGAACATGACCACGGCATTCGAGGTCTCCTACCAGGGGCGCGCCAAGTCTCTCACCGAGTGGGCCAAGGGCAAGTCCATCCGCGAGCTTTCCGGGATTGCCTCCCACGAACGTATCAACTTTCGGGATTTGGTAAATACCGTTGCTGGTCTCTGTCTTGGTGCGAGATTCCAGGACCAGGCTCCTGAATACCCATTCTTCTTGGTGCTCATCACCGGGGCGAACCGGGCCCAGGCCGCGCAGGACGCCCTGCGTGCCATTGCAGGACAGACCCGGACCAAACAGGCCACCGCGGTGTTGGACGCCCTGGAACTCCTTGACGGCGAGCGGCTTGATCCATACAGCTCTAAGTATGCTAAGCACATTCTGGGCGTCGCCAAAAAAAAGGGCCACGGGCAGGTGGTAAACCGTTCCGAGCTGATCCAGGACGTTTTGGACGTGGAGTACCTCGCACCGCAATCGCTTCGTCTCGAACCCGAATGGGCCATGGTCGTGATAGCCGCGTTGGTTTATGCTGGCGAGGTGGTGCTTTCCGTCCCCGGTAAGAAGTTCGATGCTACTGGCTTGCAGCAATTGGCCGGGACCAGTATTGACGAGCTGACCCA
Source organism: Deltaproteobacteria bacterium (assembly GCA_020060805.1). Taxonomy (GTDB): domain Bacteria; phylum Desulfobacterota; class DSM-4660; order Desulfatiglandales; family HGW-15; genus JAHECH01. Next base: position 10,456 of record JAGUZM010000588.1, read on the forward strand.
GTTCAAACACATCGAGCGGCCCAAGGACTGGAATCTGCCAGCGCTCAAGGCGCTTTTTGAACTACTCGGACTCACGCCAGGCATGGCCCAACTGGTCACCCAGGGAAAGGACGAACCGGTTCAGGAGCTTCAGAAGGCTGTTACCGCGGCCGTGGAGCGCCTGGTACTCTTACAGCAGACCCTGCAAACCGGTCTCTTCTTCTGGGGCCGTGGCCTCATGGCAGAGGATGAGGTCAAGAAGGTCCGTGCCAAACTGGATGAGACCAAGACCTTCCTGGAATCCCTGCAAGCCTACACGACAACCGGCAAGCTCAAGAACTTCCGCTATGAAACCTCGGAAGTGACAGCCCATCGGAAGGGGCTCGATTTCCTTGCCGAGATCAAATCGCTTGAGGACCTGGTGGTTGACCTTGGAACTACGGCGTCCTACCTATCTACCGGGGAAGCAATCCTGCCCATCGGCCACGAATGGATCGAGAAGGTGAAGGCGGCGCGGGACGAAATCCTCGCTCAGATCGGCGATCCGTCCATCCGGAATGCAGCCACATTTCGCCAGCAGACCCAGCGCAAACTCGGCGACCTCAAAAAGGCCTACATGCTGGCCTACCTTTCCATGCACGCGAAAGCGCGCCTAGGGGTGAGCGAAGACAAGCGCAAGGCCCAGCTTATGGGCGACGAGCGACTGAAAGACTTGCAGAAGCTCTCAACCATCGACCTGATGCCCCGCCAGCACCTCTTGGACTTTCAGAACCGTTTGGCTGGTCTGAAGAGCTGCTTCGCGCTTACCGAGCAGGAACTGGAGGGGTCCCCGGTCTGCCCGCACTGCAACTTCAAGCCTGGCGCGGAATCCCGAGAAATCGGGACTCCCGCAGCGACAATGCTAAATGCGCTGGATGGCGAGCTTGACAAGCTGGTTGAAAACTGGATCCAGACGCTGCTCTCCAATCTCGAAGACCCGACTACCAAAGGTAACCTGAGCCTGCTTAAGCGTGAACCACGCAAGCTGGTGGACGGCTTCATCAAGAAGCGGACCCTGCCGGACAAACTGGACCAGGACTTCATCCATGCCCTGCAGGAGGTACTCTCCGGTTTGACCAAGGTCTCGGTCAAATTGGGCGACCTGCGCGACGCACTGCTCGCGGGCGGATCTCCGGCCACACCAACGGAGCTGAGAAAACGGTTCGAGGAATACCTGGAGGAGATTACAAAGGGCAAGGAACCCGGCAAGGTGCGGATCGTGTTGGAGTGAATGAGCCATGCGGAATTCCTCTGAAATCCATGAATTGCTGAATGAGCTGGAAGACCGGCCGGCCCACGAACTGGAAGACCAGGACCTTGACTTCAAGGAATGGAATCCCCGAAGCATGTCGGATGCCGTATCACTGGTTGTCGAAATGGCCGTCTGCATGGCCAACGGCGGCGGGGGGACCGTGGTTTTCGGTGTGAATGACACTGCTGTGGGCCGTTCACGTGCCATCGTCGGCGTGCCAGCCGAAGTGGATGTTAACAGGCTCAAAAAAGCAGTCTATGATGCCACTGATCCGAGACTGACCCCGGTCTTTCAGGAGATATTCGTTCCTGAGGGGACCGGCCGCCTCGTCCTCATGCAAGTCTACCCGGGACTTCCTCCTTATACTGATACCAGCGGCAAGGGAAAGATCCGCATCGGCAAAGATTGCCAGCCGCTTACGGGTACGCTTCGTCGCAAGATCATGGTGGAAACCGGGGAGACAGATTTCACGGCGATCGAGGTTCCCGGCCGCGCCGAATCTCTGATCTCTGCCTCCGCCATGGAGCGATTGCGAGAATCGGCGCGACGAGAAAAGGCACCGGATGACTTGCTCCAAAAGACGGATCGCGACCTTCTTGGCACGATCGGGGTGGTTCGCAACGGTCGCCTCTTACGGGCTGGTGTTCTGCTGGCGGGAACCACCGAAGCCATCAGTGAGCACTTTTCCGGATACGTCTGGACCCACCTGCGCATGGTGACCGACACAGACTACTCGGACCGCGCCGACGGAAGCGATGCAATCCCCATTGCCCTGGAACGAATTCTGGACCGAATTATGGCCGACAATCCCATTGCCACCGTTCCGCAGGGACTGTTTCATTTTGAAATCCGCACCTACCCGGAAATCGCGCTTCGCGAGGCATTGCTGAACGCCCTTGTGCATACCGATTATCGGATCCCGGGCCCTATTCTGATAAAACAGTTCAAAGGCAGGCTTGAAATCAGCAACCCCGGTGGGCTTCCTGGCGGCATCACTCCTGACAACATCTTACGTCACGAACCGATCCCGCGAAACCCCTCCCTCGTCGATGCGCTGACCCGGCTGCGCCTCGTCAACCGAAGCAATCTCGGCGTGCGCCGAATGTATCAGGCGCTTCTGATGGAAGGCAAGGAGCCGCCCACAATACTCGACGAAGGCAACGCTGTACGCGTGATTTTTCGAGCATCTCAACTTTCGGTCCCATTTCGGATGTTCGTGGCCGAAGAATCGGATCGAGGACGTTTGCTATCTCTGGAACGGCTTCTCATCATTCAACATCTGTTGAGATTTCCAGAAATTGACACGGCGACCGCAGCCCGCATCACCCAGCAAGGAGAACCAGACGCCCGTGAAATACTGACCCATATGGAAGCGGCTCTCGGTTACTTGGAGCGTGGAGGGACAGGCCGGGGAACATATTGGATTCTTCGGCGTGACCTTCATCGCCGCCTTTCAGCATCCGGACATCCGGAGCGGGGTAGGCGTATCGATTGGGAGGCGGCCAAAACCAGAGTGCTGAGCGTTTTGATGGAAAGGGCCAGGCGGAGGGAATCGGGGCTTTCTAATGAAGAGATCAGGCAGATAACCCGTTTTGACAGGAATCAAAGCCGTCGCCTTATGCTGGAACTTATGAAGGAAAATCCAGCAATTAAACAAGTTGGGAAACGAAGGTGGGCGCGCTATGAATATGTCCTATGATCTGCGCATAGACGTGCGCATAGTTTCATTTTTATGCGCGATAAAAGGACAATTTGCATAGGAGAACGCATAGTGGGGATACTGTCCCCAATATTGTAAGAAAGAGGGCATACAGCGTTTTATCGAGGAACAGGTCCGGGAAACTAGGCCATGTTGTACTTAATGGGATCATAAATGGCCATTATTAAGCCGATAGTGACCAAGTCAGTGCACAAGTCGGGTATGCCCATGGCCAACTTGGTCAGTGCATAAGTGACCGAGATGGTCACGGGTCTCTGGTCTGAGAGTCGCGAGTCAAAAAGATCCTATACCCGCAGTTCGGAAGCCGAGACCTGAGTGGAGCGAACATGGCGAAAATCGAGAGATTCGAGGATGTCGAAGCATGGCAAAAGGCGCGAGACCTGACCCGTCAGATTTATGCTGTTTCAAATGACGGTGCTTTTTCCCGTGACTTTGGCCTGCGTGACCAAATCCGGCGCGCCGCTGTCTCCATCATGTCCAACATCGCCGAAGGCTTTGAGCGTGGCGGTGACGTCGAGTTCAGGCGCTTTCTTGCCATCGCCAAAGGCTCAGCTGGTGAAGTGAAGGCGCAACTGTATGTCGCGCTCGATGCAGGGTTGATTGACCAGACACAGTTCGGTTCGCTTCATAAGAAGGCAACCGAAATAGGAAACCTTATCGGAGGATTCATGCGCTATTTGAGTCGGGAGTCTGCGAGTCGCGAGTCGCAAGTAAAAAACGACAAGATCCCGAAACGGAGTTGGAGGATGGCCAAAAACACTCAGCCTCATAACCAGCAGGCGATGTTTGACGCGGACCGACCCGAGACCCTCGACTCGGGACCCGTGACCTGCCTTGGTATGACCTTCCCAAACGATGAGGAGAGGCGCAAGCATTTTCTCGGCATTCTGCGCGAGAAGCTGAAAGACCGCGAGTTCCGCAA
>JAGUZM010000156.1 GCA_020060805.1 Deltaproteobacteria bacterium
CCCACCCGGCTGCCGTGCGGGGAGACGGCTTTGAAGAGGCGGGATTCCCTCAGGTCTCTTGCGAGGAAGTAGGTCACCAGATCTCCGGGGTTGGCGCGCCACTTCCGGTAGACATAGGCGTCCCTTTTGAAGGACCGGTCCCGGAAGATGATCTGGGTAGTGTTGTAAAGCGGCGCCACTGTGAAGCGTTCGACCCGGATGGTGACAGGGAGTGGTTTCAGGCCTTGCACCTGGGGAGGCGCGTATTCCAGGGTGTAGAAGTCAATCTTCTGGCTCGGCTGAGCCATCATGGTCGAGCATGCGGTGATCGGCAGTGAGACGAAAATCACCAAGGTCATCATTCTTGCGAAAAGATGCACGGAATACCTCCTTTACTCACCCCGCCTTGCCTCCGGTTCCACCTCGCGCCGGGGCGGCGGCTCGCCGAAAATGATCTGTGACGGCTGCTCGGCAACAAGCTCGGAAAGACGGTTGAAGTTGTCACTCGCTTTCTCAAGGTTCTGCGCAGCCACCAGAAGGTGCTGCTTCAGGCTGAGAAGGGTCGTGTCCGTGTTGTCGACAAGGACTATTCCTTTTTCGAAGACCACATTCGCGTTTTCCATCGCCCTCTTGAAGTCATCCAGGGCTGCTGAAATTTTCTCCTTGCTGTGGACGGAGATCCCTTCGACCTGGGCGAGGAGGGTGTCCGCCCTCTCGACCGTATCATTGGTCTTTTCCAGAAGCTCACGGAGTGAGCGGGCGGACGTCTCCACCGAGGCCAGGATGCCGTCCCATCTCCGGTTGTCCAGGATGCGGTTAAAGCCATCCAGGGAAGATTCGGCCTTTTTGGAAAGACCGTCCACGTTCAGGTTCACGATCGCCATTTCGATTTTGTCCAGATTGGATTTGACCCGATCCGATATCCCTCCGATGTCGAGGGATTTGATGTTGCTGATGATCACATCCAACCCCCGCAGGAACTCCCCTATATCGGACGGCTTGGACGGCACGATCGGGTATTCCGAGGGGAACGTGAGCGCGGGGGAACGGTCGGGCTCCCCTTCCTTCCTCTGATCCAGCTCGACAAACATGGCCCCCGTGATGCCCACGACCTTGAGCTGGGCGACCATCTGAGGGCCGAGGATCTGGCCGGATTCGACCTTGAGAACGACTTGTATGAGCTTTGAGTCAGGGGCCACGCTGATTTCAATGACCCGGCCGATGGGCACCCCCCGGTATTTGACAGGAGAGTCCTTGTCGAGGCCCTGGACAGACTCGTTGAAGTAGGTGACGTAGTAGCGTCCCTTTTCAAGGTAACGGGTTGTGCCGAGCCAGATGACGGCCGCCAGGACGAGGGAGATACCGCCGGATAGGAATAACCCGACAATGAACTTGGTTTTCTGTGAGGGCATGTCTTCCGTTCCTTTCAGGTTTTTGCGGTAGCCGCCTCAGGTTCGCGATTGAAAAACCGCCTGACAAAAGGATCAGGGCTGTGATCCCGAAGGCGCTTCGGATCCCCCTCCGCGATGATGCCTTTGGTGTCCTTGTCCAGCATGATCACCCTGTGGGCAACGGTCAAGATACTCTGCAGTTCGTGGGTCACGATGACCATGGTCGTTCCCAGGCTCTGGTTGAGCTGGATGATGAGATGATCGATGCCCGCGGAGGTGACCGGGTCAAGCCCTGCCGACGGCTCGTCAAAAAAGAGGATTTTCGGGTTGAGGGCCATGGCCCTGGCCAGGCCGGCTCTCTTCTTCATGCCCCCGCTCAATTCGGAAGGCAAGTGGTTTTCATACCCTTCCAGGCCCACGATATTCAACTTTATTTTTACAAGAAGGCTCAGGGACTCCGTGGAGAGGTCCGTGTACTCTCCGATGGGAAGCGCGACATTCTCCGCAAGGGTCATGGAGCCGAGAAGGGCACCGCTCTGGTAGAGGACACCGATTTTTCTCAGGACCTTCATCAGGGTTTCGGGGTTTCTTTCTGAAATGTCCTCCCCGTCGATGATGATCTGGCCGGAATGGGGCTGATAGAGCCCCACGAGGTGCTTGAGAAGCGTGCTTTTCCCGCAGCCGCTGCCGCCGAGGATGACAAAGATCTCCCCCTCGTAGACATCGAACGATATCCCTTCGAGGATCGTCTCTTCATCGTACTTGGCGACCAGGTCGCGCACCTGAATGATCGGTTCCTTTGGGCTGGCGTTGAGGAGGGCCATTCTTCCCATCACCCCCAATAACGGAGAAGCACGGAAAAGATCGAATCGGTCAGTATGATCAGGAAAAGGCTGCTCACGACCGCAGAGGTCGTCGCCTCACCCACGGAAGCGGCTCCGCCCCTGACCCGGAACCCCCTGAAGCATCCGATCCAGGTGATGAGAACCGCAAAAATGGCGCTTTTCCCGAATCCCCAGAACACATCGAAGAGGGACAGGGTCCAGATGGTCTGGGAGATGTATCCTCCGACCGTGAGGTCGAGCATCGTGACGCCCACCAGCAAACCGCCCAGGATAGCGAAAAGGTCGGAGAAGAGGGTGAGAAAAGGGACGACGATGAGGGATGCGAGCATCTTCGGGACCACCAGGAAACGGGTCGGGTCAAACCCCATGGTGAAGAGGGCGTCCACTTCTTCGGAGATCTTCATCGTTCCCAGCTCGGCGGCAAAGGCTGACCCGGACCTTCCGGCGACGATGATGGCCGTCATGATAGGACCGAGCTCTCTCGTCATGGCAAGGCTCACCAGCGAAGCGACGTAGATGTTGGCGCCGAACTGCTGAAGCTGAACGGAAGACATGAAGGCCATGATGAGGCCCAGAAGAAAACTGATCAGCCCCACAATCGGTAAAGCTTCAACGCCTGTCCGCTGCATGCAGAGGAGGGTGTCGTCCACCCGGAGCGTCCTGGGGTGGGTGAGGACGTGGGCCAGCTGGAGGAAGACGGAGCCGGTGAAGGAGATGAGATACTTTGCCTCCGTCCATTGGCGAAGCGCGACTTCGCCGAGGCGGAGGACAAGGCCGGGGGGAGGCTTCTTGGCGATGGCGAACTTCTCTTCAATGGAGTCGAATTTCACGATCGAGAGGATTTGGCTGATATCGGCACTCGCGTTGATCAGGTGAAAATCCGCCCCCTTGCCGACCACCATGTGTCGCATCTGTACGAGGACGAGGGCGCCGAAATCGTCCAGGTAGGTGACCTTTTCAAGGTCAACCGTGAGGGAAGGAAAGGAACGATCTTGGAGAACGCCGAAGGCGGTTCTCAGGATGGAGGGGGAGTTGGCGGCATCCATTTTCCCCTGGAGGTCGAGGATAAGGGCGCCATCGCTCGTTTCCGAGAACGCATAACTCCAGGATTGAGACGGGAGAGAGTCCGGCGTGGTCATGCGTTACTTGCCCTGGATCTGGAATTTCTTCAGATCATCATGATGGACGCCATGGGAATGCTCGATGCAGTCCATATCCATTTGAAAGAGAAGCCACCCGAGGAAATCCCCGCTTTTGCGAAGCTCGAAGGATATCTCCACACCCAAGCGGCCCATGGGGTGATCTTTGTCGGTCCGGTAAAGACGGAGCACTTTGTGAATCGATTTGTCGGAATCCTCAAAGTCGATGCCGCTGTAACTGCTGCCAACCAGGGTATTGACTTGGGCCTGGGGCTTTTGGGTGTAGGAGGCAAAGACCTTCTTGTCCTTTTCGAGCAAGATCAGGCCGGAATAGGGGCACCCTTTCGGATCCTGCACGTTGAAGAACTGCTCCATGATCTTCGTGACATTGTCCCTTTCATGGTTTCGAAAAGGACCTGAGAGGAGGGACTCGAGAAAGAAATAGTCCTTCGCCAGCTGGTTGCTTAGCTCGAGCTTCCTGGTGTCCGTGATCTGGACCCCTTTCGAGAAATAAGGGTATCCGAACACAACAGCCCCTCCCAGGATCACCACCAGAACGATGGATGGGACGAGCCATCTGCGTGTCCTTACGTATTTCTGCTCCAGGTGGTGGGCCCGGGTCACGTCCCGGCCCACGGAGAGAAACGCTTGAAAGTGGCGCTGGGGGTCGTAAATGGCTGTGACGCTCGTGGACACGAAACGCTCCCCCCCTTTGGGCTGCTTGACTTTGAGAATATTTTCTTTCACAGAGTGTTTGGCTTTGACTTGCTCCAGAAGCCCCTTGAACGCCCCAGGGTCCTCGTAAATGTCTTCCACGGAACTCTCGTTCATCTGATGCCAGTCCCTGCCGTAGAGCTTTTCCGCGGCCGCGTTCCAGGTGCGGATTTTGCCGGTGCCGTCAACCATCATGACCGCATCGGGCATCTTGTCACAGAGATTCTTCAACCCGGACAGGGCCAGGCTGGTTTCATCCAGCCTCTGAGCGAGGTAGGTGCTGATTTTTAGCCAGAGAGAAGGAAACCGGGTGAAAAAGGTGTTCAACTCATCCTTGGGCAGGCGGAGCACCTTGACATCCGTTTCAGCCCTGATGGAGGCGGTCCTGTTGACGCCGAGGAGAAAAGACAACTCTCCGAAAACCGATCCGGGTTCGGTGATTTCTCCCATCTTCTGGGTGCCCTTGATGATTTCGGCATGGCCGGAAATGAGCACATACAGATCCTGGCTCGCGTCGCCCTCCAGGAAAAGATACTCCTCTTTGCGAAAGGTCTTCGCGTATTTCTCCAGATCCCTGTTGCTCGTGATTTCCTCAAGCATGGCGCGTCTCCCCCGAGATTCAGGGCTTTGGGGTGACAAAGAGTATAGGAAAAAGACCTTTATCCGTCAAGGCGTCGCTTCCATCGCCATGGTGAGAACTGGGAAAAATCTTCCAAAAGATCTGCAAGGTGTGATATCCCATTATCTTATCAGTTCTTAAAGCGCTCGTGTCCGGGAAGCCTATGCCTTCGTTTTCATTCATCCACGCCGCTGATCTACATCTGGACAGCCCTTTTTCCGCGATGAGCCTCAACAATCCCGAGCTCGCCGGGCTGATGAGATCGGCGAGTATGGAAGCATTCGAGAAGCTGATCGGCCTGTGCCTCAGCAAGGCTGTGGATTTCCTTCTCGTGGCCGGCGATGTTTACGACGGCGCGGACAGGAGCCTCAGGGCGCAGGTAAAGTTCAGGAACGGGCTGAAGAAACTGGACGATGCCGGCATCCGGACTTTTGTGGTCCATGGCAACCACGATGCTCTCGACACCTGGTCCACGACCCTGGACTGGCCCGGGAGGGTTCATATTTTCAAAGACCGAATCGAGACGGTGAGCGTGGAGAGACAGGGGGCGGTTCTATCACAAATCCAGGGAATCAGTTACCCCCAGAGAGAGGAACGGCGAAACCTGTCCCTCCTTTTTGGGCGAAAAGGTCCCGGGTTTCAGATCGGCCTTCTCCATGCGAATGTGGGATCCGACACAGGGCACGAGCCCTATGCCCCATGCTCCGTAGAAGACCTGCAGAAATCCGGGCTGGACTTCTGGGCCCTGGGGCATGTGCACCGGCGAAAGGTGGTGTACGAGGGATCTCAGTGGGCGGTTTATCCCGGCAATACACAGGGAAGGAACGTCCGGGAGACGGGAGAGAAAGGCTGCGCCCTGGTCACGGTCGCCGATGACGGGGATGTGGCCGTTGAATTCCATGAAACCGGAACCGTGCGGTGGGGGGTGCATGACCTTTCCATCCGGAACCTGGTCTCGGAGCAAGATCTCCTGAAGGCTTTGGACCGCCTTTGCCGGGAAACCAGCGAGAGCGGGTCCGGGAGCCCGACCATCCTTCGCCTCGTCCTTTCCGGGAGCGGGCCTCTTTATGGCTTTTTGCAAAAGCCCGGGTCTCTGCCCGATCTCCTGGAGATCGTCCATGAGACAGGAATGTCCTATTCTCCCTTTGTCTGGGTTGAGCAGATCCAGACGAGGGTCAGCCCGGGCCAGGACATGGAGGTATTGAGGCAGGGGAGGGATTTTCTCGGAGAGCTCCTCCGTTCCTCCATGGATCTGGTTGAGAACAAGGAATTCGAGGGAATCATCAGGGGGGAGATCTCGCCCCTGTTCGACGACCCCAGATTTCGGCGATTCGGGGAGGTTCCCGACACCCGGGAACTCAAAGAACTGGTGAGAGAAGCGGAAGGGATTTGCGCCGAGGGTTTACAGGGCGAGGATATAGATTGAAGGTCACCGGGTTTCACATCAATGGGTTTGGGCTTTTTCAGGATCTCAGGGTGGAAGGACTCGGCCCAGGCCTGAGCCTTTTTCACGGGGAGAACGAATCAGGAAAGAGCACCCTCCTGGGGTTCCTGAGAGGGATTCTCTTCGGTTTTCCGGATGGAAGAAGCAACGAGAACCTTTACGCTCCCCTTTCCGGAGGAAAACACGGGGGCAGCGTCACCGTTGAAACGAGGAACGGCCAATCCTGCGTCATCGAGCGCTACGCCGGTCCCGGCGGCGGCAGGGTGAGCGTTTCCCTGCCGGGTGAGAGACAGAAAGAAAAGGGCTACCTGGCGGCCCTTCTGGGAACGGCGACCCGCGCCCTTTTCAAGAACGTCTTCGGGTTCAGCCTGGCCGAACTCCAGGAATTGGACACCCTTTACACCGATGAGGTCAGGCAGGCGCTCTTCAGCGCCGGTGCAGGGGTTAATCCCTCCAGGCTGTCCCGGCTGCGTAGCCTCCTGGATAAAGGGGAGGCTGATCTGTTCAAGCCCGGAGGCACAAAACCCAAGATCAATGGGGCCCTCTCCAAGCTCATGGCGATCCAGAAAGAGAAAAGGGGCCTTGAGGATTTCATCGGACAATACGACCAGGCAGGATCCCGGCTCCTCTCCCTTGAAAAAGAAATCAGCGACCTTGAGGGAAAAGGGAGACCCTCAGGTCGGATAGGAAAAAGAGCGAAGAGTGGATCCATGTCTGGCCCGACTGGGTCGGGTTTTCCATGGCCCGGAAAAAGCTGGAAGAGATCGAGCCTGTGGAGGCCTTTCCGGCGGAGGGGCTCAGCCGCTACGAGGGTTTGCGGAACCGGCTCCGGGATGCCCGGCAGGAGCTGTGGGAAAAGGAGGTGGAGCTGAAACGGCAGGAATCCGCTTTGTCCGAGCTCAAAGAAGACCTGAGCATCCTGGAGCACCGGGAGCTGATGGGCAAGATCCGCTCAGAGCAGGGTCGTTTCGGAGCGGCGGCAAGGGAGGCTTTGTCCCTGAGAGAGGAACGGTTGAGCGAGGAGAGGAGACTGAAGGAAGATTTGAACCGTCTCGGCAGTTCCTGGGGAGAGGAGAAAGTTCTCGCCTTTGATCTGTCGATCGAGGTCCGGGAGGAGATGAGGCGCTATCGCGAGATTTTTCGGCAGGCGGAGTTTGAAAAGCGGGCGAAGCGCGGGTCCTACGAACAGGCTTTATCCAACAAGGGCCAGGCCGAGCAAGTCCTGAAGAGGGCTCCCGAGCCGCAGGAAAAAGATCCGGAAAGCCTGATGCAGAAGGTCAGGGCCTGTCGATCCCTGAAAAACCTCGAGACAAAGCACCGGCTCCTGGAGAAGGATCTCCGAAACCTGGAAGACCGGATGGATGATCTGAGGCAGCAGAAGGAGACGCTCGAATCATCTCAAAAGGCCGGCGGGCCGTCCCTTCCGGCCTGGCCCGCTCCTGCGATCGTTCTCGCGGGGCTCCTCCTCCTGGTCGGTTCCTGGGCCTATGAGAGGGTGTATGCAGGGCTGGGTGTTGCAGGCTTCAGCCTCGGTGTGGCGATCCTTCTCTGGTGGATCCTCAGGGCGGAGAAGAAAAAGGAAAAGCTCAGGACCCAGGAAAGGGAGAGGCGGATCCTTGAGCTGTCGGCCGGGCTCGGAGAAATCGGGACACGACACGAAGAGCTTAACGTGGAAGCGTCAGAGATCCGGGAACAGAGAGATTCTGCGCTGAAACAGCTCGGCCTCGAAGAAAGCCTCACCCCGGAAGAGCTGGATCGCATCGAGGATGATTTCACAAGGCAGGCGAGGCTCCTGGAGCAGTGGAAAAAGACGACGGAAGACCTGAGAGAGGCGAAGGAGACGCATGATGCGGCCCTTCGCCGGCTGAGGGAGGCTGAGTCGGCAGCCGAGGGGGCCCAGGAAAGGTGGCGGGCCTGGCTGGAGGGGTTGGGGTTGAGCGGGTCCCTGTCGCCGGAAGGAGCGTTGGAGACCCTCTCGATCGTTCAGGGGTTGAGGGAGCAGATCGAGAACCTCAACTGCCTCAGATCACGTCTCAAAGCCCTGGAAAAGGAGCGGGACGGATACCTTTTGCTGGTAAACCGCGTCCTTTCGGGGTGCGGTCGAAAAGAAATCGGGGAAGAAGAGGACGTGGAGAGGGCGGCGCACGAACTGGCCGCTGAATTCTCCGAGGCTGAAGAGGCATCCCATAAGAGGCCCTTGCTCGATAAGGAGATGGAGGCGGGGAGGGGTTCGATCCTGCGCGTGGGGAAGCAGATTCATGCCCTGGAGAAAGAGATTAAGGACCTGATGCATTCCGCGGGCGCCGGGGACGAAGAGGAATTCAGGAGGAGAGCGGATCTCCACGAGCGCAGGAGTCAGTGGGAAAAAGAGATGGAGAAGTACGAAGAGCACCTTCTCCGTTTTTCCGCCAGCCGGGGGGGGCTGGAAAAGGTGATTGAGGTTCTCTCAGGCATGGACCCGGATGAGATGGAAGAAGAGAAGCTTCGGGTAGATAAGGAGTTTCGAGAAGTGGAATCCCGCCTTGAGACCTTGAAGAAAGAGGGGGCGCAGCTCGAGGAGAAGATTCGCCAACTCGGAAGGGACGATAAAATCGCGATCCTGAGAGAAGAAGAAGAAAGCCTGAGGGAGGAGATCCGGCACCTGGCAAGGGAATGGACGATCATCAGACTTTCTCAGGCCCTGATCCGAATGGCCAGGGAGCGGTATGAGAGGGAGGTCCAGCCGGAGGTGATCAGTGAGGGGGCCCGGTTTTTCAAGAAGATTACCCTGGGCAAATACCCCTCTCTCGTGGCTCCTCCGGGAGAAAGCCGTATAGAGGTGATCGGCGATGAGGGCACCAGGAAAGAGATCGGCCAGCTGAGCCGCGGCACTGCGGAGCAGCTGTATCTCTCCCTTCGCTTCGGGTTTATTCAGGAGTATTCCAGGAGATCGGAACCCCTGCCTTTGATCATGGATGAGATCCTGGTCAATTTCGACCCCTCCAGGGCCAAGGCGACCGCAGAGGCGATCATGGAGCTCTCACGGGAGCACCAGATCCTTTATTTCACCTGCCACCCGGAAACCGTTGCCCTTTTCAGGGAAGGGGATCCTGCTATCCCGGTGCTGGAGATCAGGGGGGAAACATCCGCATGGGGGATGAGAATGCATAAGGGTGCACGGAAATCATTTATCATCTATCATTTAGCATTTATCATTGTTCATTAGCTCAAAACCAGATGATCGGTCTCCAGTGCGCAATGTTCAATGATCAATGTTAAATCAGGTGGGTGGGGCTCTGAAGAGACCGTCCCCCCAGGTCGGCGTCAAACTTCTCCGCGCCGTGGGAAGAAGCGATAGCTTAAGATTGTAGGCCGAAAGCCTTGAGGCTTTTCTTGGAGGTGTTCATGTTGCCCGTATACGAGCAGAGCGCTACGGAGCTTGCGAAGCTCATCCGCTCCGAGCAGATTTCTCCCCTCCAGGTGATGGAAGGGACAATGAGAAGAATCGAAGAGGTGAACCCGACCTTGAACGCCTTCGTGAGCCTTCGTGCAGAGGAGGCGATGGAAGAGGCGAAGAAACTAACGGAGGCGATGGCCGCGGGCCAAGAGATCGGCCCTCTGGGAGGCGTTCCGGTGGGCGTCAAGGACCTGGAAGACGTCCAGGGCATGGTCACCAGTTTCGGGTCTGTTCCTTACAAGAACAACGTGGCGCGGATGGATTCGGTCCAGGTGGCGCGGCTGAAAGCAGCGGGTGCGATCATTGTGGGAAAAACCAATACCCCGGAGTTCGGGTTTACGGGGTTTACGAGAAACCTGCTGCACGGGGTGACCAGAAACCCGTGGAACCTGGAGCGGACCCCTGGCGGGTCGAGTGGGGGCTCCGCTGCGGCCGTGGCAGGGCGAATGGTTCCTGTGGCCACGGGGTCGGATGCGGGCGGCTCCATCCGGATCCCGGCTTCCTACTCCGGCTGCTTTGGCCTGAAAACGTCTTTCGGAAGAATCCCTCTCGGACCCACGCCGTTTCTGCAAATGCATCACATGTTCACCCTCGGGCCTCTCACGAGAACAGTGAAGGATGCAGCCCTTTACCTCGACTGCGTGGCCGGATACCATCCCTGTGACCCTGCTTCTCTTCCCTCCCCGCCATATTCATACCTGGAGCACCTGGAAACCTTGCCTTCAGGGCTTCGCATCGCCTTCAGCCCCTTCCTCGGATACGCAAGGGTTCAGAAGGAAGTGATGGCCAAGGTGGAAGAGGCTGTCCAGAGCTTTACGGGGATGGGACACGATGTGGGCCAATGGGAAGGGGCGTTGCCGGATGTGAGCGAGACATGGTGGAACCTGACGAACGCCGAGTTGTACGGCATGCTCCACCGGGCCATCGAGAGGAATCGGAAGGACATGGGCAAGGCCCTGGTCCAAGCCCTGGATCAGGCCCGGGCCTTGACGCTGGCGGACCAGGTCGAGGCGCAGAAGAAGAGGACGGAACTGAACAGGGTTCTTTGGGACCTCTTTGCGGAATACGACGCCCTTCTGACGCCCACCATGCCTACCGAGGCTTTTGAGGCCAAGGGTCCGCCCCCGTCGGAGATCGACGGCCAACCCATAACGCTTATGGGGGCCGTCGCCTTCACGTACCCCTTCAACCTGTCGGGACATCCTGCTGCAACCGTACCGGCGGGCTTTACGGAGAGCGGTCTTCCCGTGGGGCTCCAGATCGTCTGCCCCCATCACCGGGAAGAACGGGTGCTCCAGATCGCCTATGCCTATGAAAAGGCCCGCCCATGGAGGGACAAGGTGCCGGATGTCGGCGGAAGCACCTGAGGCCCCGGAAGATCGATGTCAAAAGAAATGTTCTTTAATCCTGTTGACAGCCTTTCTGTTTTGGCTTAGCCTACACCCACAATCGCAGGCTGAAGCCTGTTGCGGCAGAAGTCATCTAAGAACCGGAAAGCATGAGAACCACGAAGGTCAGGGTGTCAGGAAGATACCGATTCGTGGTTTTTTTTCGACGGTGGATCGGTTGATCTCACCGGCTTACAGGCTGTTCTTGAGCAGCCTGTTGGAGAGGAGGCGGGTTATGCACATGGCGGACGCATTGCTATCTCCTGCGGTTGGAGGCACCATGTGGGCTGCGACAGCAGGCCTGATCGCTTACAGTTCCAAGAAGGTCAAGGAGAATTTCGATGACCGGAAGGTTCCTCTCATGGGTGTCCTCGGCGCCTTCATATTCGCGGCCCAGATGATCAACTTCACCATACCCGGAACCGGTTCGAGCGGCCACCTGGGGGGCGGCATGATTCTTTCAATCCTCCTCGGTTCCCACGCCGCCTTCCTGACCATCGCTTCCATCCTGTTTATCCAGGCCCTGTTTTTTGCCGACGGCGGGCTTCTCGCTCTGGGTTGCAACATTTTCAACCTCGGCTTTCTGCCTGCCTTTCTGGCCTATCCTCTTGTGTACAAGAAAGTCGCCGGCCCAAAACCGACCCAGGCCCGGGTGGCTCTCGGGGCCACCCTGGCTGCCGTCGTGGGGCTTCAACTGGGCTCTTTCGGGGTTGTCCTTGAGACTTTCCTCTCCGGTGTTTCAGACCTTCCCCTGGGGGCTTTTGCCCTCCTGATGCAGCCCATTCACCTCGCCATCGGGTTTATCGAGGGGCTCGTGACCACGGCGGTCGTGGTTTTCATCCGCACGGCTCGGCCCGAAATCTTCGGGCCGGAATCTCCGGCAGGACGGGTGGGAAACGTTTCAACGAAGAAGGTTCTCGTGGGAATCCTGGCCGTGACCGTGCTCACTGGAGGGGTCCTTTCATGGTTCGCTTCTTCCCATCCGGACGGCCTGGAGTGGTCCATGTTTCGGACCGCGGGCAAAGAAGACATCGGACCGGAGAAGAAGGGCATTCACGATTCCCTGCAGAAGTTGCAGGACAGGACAGCCATCCTTCCTGACTACGCTTTCAAATCAGGCGAAAAAGAGGTAAAGAAAGAAGGGGAGTGGCCTGCCGTGGAACCGGGGACCACGGTGTCGGGCCTGGTCGGTGGGGCGATGACCCTCATCGTGGCGGTCCTGATCGGTTTTGCTCTTAAAAGGAGGAAAAAGTCCCCATGAGACGAAAAGGGGGCTTTTGGGGAACAGGTCAAAAAAGGAGCTTTCCATAGGAGCCGATGGCGAGGATTGAGTCCACATTCTTTGATATCGGCGCGATGGATGCCATTTCCGGCCAGGACACCCCTGTCCATCGCCTCGACCCTCGCGCAAAAGTCCTGACCACGCTCATCTTCATCGTCTGCGTCGTATCCTCTGACAAATATGAAGTCTCCGGCCTGATGCCCTTCTTCATCTACCCCTCGGTTTTGATCGCCATCGGAAGCCTGCCGTTGAAGGTCCTTTCAAGAAAAGTCCTCCTTGTCTCTCCCTTCGCCCTTTTCATCGGCATCTTCAACCCCTTTCTGGACCCTGATCCCATGGCGCAGATCGGCCCTGTCACGATCTCCGGAGGCTGGGTCTCATTTGCCTCCATCATGATCCGGTTTGTCCTCACCGTCGGCGCCGCCCTCGTCCTCATCGCGACCACGGGCTTCCTTTCCGTATGCATGGCTCTTGATCGGATGGGCGTGCCCAGGATCTTCGTGGTGCAACTCCTGTTCCTTTACAGGTATCTCTTTGTTCTGGTGGACGAGGGATCCCGAATGGTGAGGGCCCGTGCGCTCCGCTCATTCCAGGGCAGGGGGATGGGGATCCGGGTTTTCGGCTCCATGGCGGGAAATCTCCTTCTTCGAACCCTGGACCGGGCCCAGCGGATCCACCTGGCGATGCTTTGCAGGGGGTTCGACGGGACGATCAAGGTTTACAAGCCGATGAGAATCAGGGGGAGGGAGATCCTGTTCGTTCTCGTCTGGGGCACGGTTTTTGTAGCGATGCGGGTTTACAACCTGCCGCAGCTTCTTGGGGGGGTGTTCCTGCCGTGAGCCACCACATTGTTGAAGTCAAAGACCTCCAGTACAGCTATCCCGACGGCACGCCGGCCCTGCGGGGGGTCTCCTTCCGGATCGTCCATGGCGAGTCGGTAGCGATCGTGGGCGCCAACGGAGCGGGCAAGTCAACGCTCCTCCTGCACCTCAACGGGTTTCTGACCGCCGGAGGGGGCGAGATCCGCATCGGAGAGTTCCCGATCACGGCGAAAACCCTGCACACGGTGAGACGCACGGTGGGCATGGTATTTCAGGATCCCGACGATCAGCTGTTCATGCCCAGGGTGTACGACGATGTCGCCTTCGGTCCCCTCAACCTGGGGCTCCCGCCGCAAGAGGTGGAGGAAAGGGTGACCCATGCCCTTGCCACCGTGGGAGCCCTCCACCTGAGAAACCGGCCCCCTTACAAGCTCTCCCGGGGGGAGAAGAAGGCGGCGGCCATCGCTGCGGTCCTCTCCATGTCGCCGGACATCCTGGTGATGGATGAACCCACCTCCGACCTCGACCCCAAAGCGAGGCGACAGCTCGTGGAGCTTCTGAGGACTTTCAAACACACCAAGATCATCGCCTCCCATGACCTGGACATGGTCCTCGACCTTTGCGAGCGGACGGTCGTGATCTACAACGGCCAGATCATGGCAGACGGGCCGACTCGCCAGCTGTTTGAGAACGACGACCTCCTCGCCCAGAGCCATCTGGAGAAGCCTTTGCGGATGCAGGGGTGCCCCGTCTGCCGGGGATCATAGCAGGTTGGTGAAAAACGTTCATCTGCCGCGTTGCCCTTGCCCCGCGTCGTTGCGGCGTACTGTTCGTGTACGCCTCACTCCCCGGGACTTCGGGCGCCTCGCATCTGAACGTTTTTGACCAACCTGCAAAGGATTTTCTTGCTGTATCTGTGCCCTACGTCGCCACCGAATGGGGGCGGGGAGTCGTAGGGAAGAAGCATGGAAGATCGCCGTGCGATCGCTTCCTTCGAGGAGCACTCCACTTCCCGTCCTCCTTAACGGTTCTGCTACTGCGGAGGGTGGGCGTACCGTTCGAGGAGCGCAGCAAGTTTCTCAGTCCTTGGGGAGACTGACTCCGTGCTTTGGCTCTTGCCTCGAGCGAAGCGCTCCTCGAATGCCGCTCAGGCGGCATGCTCCTCAAGGCGCGCGAGCGCCGCTCCTCAAGCGCCGTGAGGCGCGCTCTGTTTTTCTCCTTGAGGTTTTAAAGTTCTTCGGGGGTGAAGGCGACCACGTCGTCGATTCGCTGCCGGTCGCAGAGGAGCATGACCAGCCTGTCCAGGCCAAGGGCGATCCCCGCGGATTGAGGCATGTGAGAGAGGGCTTTCAGGAATTTCTCGGGCAACGGATAGGTTGATTTGCCCAGGAGACGACGTTGATCCAGGTCTTTTCGAAACCTGGCCTCCTGCTCCTGCGGGTCCGTGAGTTCGGAAAAGGCGTTGGCCAGCTCAAGGCCTGCGATGTGGAGCTCGAACCTCTCGGCCACAGGAGCCTCGTCTTTCCTGACTTTAGACAGGGCGGCGAGGGAAGGGGGGTAGTCGTACAGAAACGTCGGTTTCGGATGCCCCAGGTTGGGCTCGATTTCAGTCACCATCATCTCGTCGAACCGATCCCGGTCGAGGGCGTCTTCCAGGGAAAGGGATGCGTATCGGTGGAATGCCTCTTTGAGGGATATCCGGGTCCATGGCCTTCCGAGATCAATCTCGCGAGCCCCATACCTGATCTTGTCCCCGCAGCCGACGCAGCGGCATACGTGGGTGACCATTTCCTCGCATTCATCCATGAGGTCTAGGTAATTCTTCCCTGCACGATACCACTCGAGCATGGTGAACTCCGGAAGGTGGGCTTCACCCCGTTCGGCCTTTCTGAAGCAACGGCAAACCTGGAAGATTCCCGGGTATCCTGCTGCGAGCAATCGTTTCATGCACAGCTCCGGAGAGGTGTGGAGATAAGCATGGCCTGCGGATATGGCATCGATGTGAAGTTCCGGGGCCGGGGCAGGGATCAGGAAGGGGGTTTCCACCTCCAGGTATCCCTTTTCGATAAAGAAAAGCCTCACCCCCTGGATGATTTTGGCCCGCATCCGGAGGTGAGGCTTCTTGGAAGCCAATGTTCGCTGTTCGAACAGAAAAGAGTCGCTACTTGACCCGGGTGACATATTCCCCGGTTCTCGTGTCTACCGTGATTTTGTTCCCCTCCTCGACAAAGGGCGGAACCCGGAGGGTATAGCCTGTTTCCAGGGTGACGGGTTTGCTGTCCCCTGCCACCGAATCTCCTTTGGCCCATGGGTCGGCTTTGACCACTTTGAGGTCCACGAAATTGGGGAGGGTGATACCGATGGGCCGATTGTCGAACAGCAGGACGTCCGCCTCCAGGTTGTCGATCAGGAAATTCTTTGCCTCCCCCGCCTGGGCAGCTGTGAGGAAAACCTGGTCATAGGTTTGAACGTCCATGAAGTAAAACAGGTCGTCCTGGTTGTAGAGGTATTGCATCTTTCTTTGTTCCAGGTTGGCAGACTCAAAGGTGTCGACAGAGCGGTAGGTGCGGTCAATCTGGATACCGGAGATCATGTTCTTGAGCTTGCAGCGGTACAGGGCCTGGCCCTTCCCGGGCTTCGAAAACTGGAAGTCAACGACGACGTACGGTTCCTTGTCGATGAGGATCTTCAAGCCCTTCCTTAAATCACTGGCATTGTACATAGGGCATGCCTTTCCATTCCGTGGCGATCGCTTTCAGACGCAGGTTTTGTGTTTTCGGGAATATAGGTGAGAGATTCCCCCATGTCAAGGCCAAAGGAGAGCCCCGATCACCATCAAGGCATCATCTGCTGCGTTGCCTTCGATCGCTCCTCGCTGCGGCGTATTGCTTCATACGCCTCTCTCGTCGCTCCTCCGCTCCTTGCATCTGACGCCTTCCTGGTGATCGGGAATATCCCGAAACCGGCGTTCCCCTCATCCCTCAGGGAAGTGACCAGTGACGAGTGACCAGGTAATGTTTTGATCTCGTTACTTGTTACTCGTCACTCGTAACTAAGGTTCCCGCCTTGTATCTGAGCGTTTTTGAGCAGCCTGCGAGAAGGGTCTTTTTCGCCACTATGCCGGATTTTGTCATCTGTACCCCCTCAGGCCCTTAACGAGTCCGTAGCGGCGTTCCACCTCGGGCCAGTTGATGATTTTGAAAAAGTTGTCCACGTATTCCGACCGCCGGTTCTGGTATTTCAAGTAGTAGGCATGCTCCCAGACGTCGCACACCAGGAGAGGAAAGACACCCCAGATCGTCAAGTCCTGGTGTTTCTCGGCCTGGAGGATGACCAGGTTGCCCATGTAAGGTTCGAAACCCATGACTCCCCAACCGCTCGCTTCGACGGCGTTGCTCGCGGAGATGAACTGCTTCTTGAAACGGTCAAAGCCCCCGAAGCTCTTTTTAATCGCTTCCAGGAGTTCGCCTTTCGCCTCCTCCCCTTTGGGGGCCATGTTGCTCCAGTATAAGGAGTGGAGGACATGGCCGGAGCCGTTGAACGCGAATTCCCTGGACCAGTGCTTGATGAGGGAGAAGTCGCCTGAAGCCCTTGCTTCTTCCAGTTTCTGCATGGCCACATTGAATTGTCTCACATACCCGGCATGGTGTTTGTCGTGATGGATGGCCAGGGTTTCCTTGTCGATGTGAGGCTCAAGGGCATCGTAGCCGTAGGGAAGAGGGGGCAGCTTGCACTCCCCCAGGGGTCTCGGTTTGTCTCCCTCCGTCGCCCCTTGGGCGGAAGCATAAAGCCCGTCGATGCCCAGGGCCAGGGTAGCCAGGCCCATCCCTTTCATGATTTCCCTTCTCGTAAACTGATGTTCCATATGACCCTCCGGTGTCCCTTGAGATTGATCATAGAGCGACCTTTCCCCGACAACCGGGGAAGGCATGATCCAGAGCGGTTAACGGCGCAAGGTGCACGGAGAACGGAGAAGGCGATCAGCGGCAGAAGAGCGTTTTAGCGCTCGTTGAAGGACCTTGGGCCGGATGTTCTGGCTCGATGAGAACGGGTATTGCCAGCTCGATTTGCGACGGGGCGCAGTGGAATGAAGTCTAAAATAACAGGCGGGAAGGATCAAGCCTAAAAGTATTTTTCCCTCGGGAAGGGGATGTGCGGGGGAGGCGATTTTTTCGGTTGCTTTGCCCTTGGCTCGTGTGCTTTGCTGTTCGCAGGAAACAAATTCGGGAACAAGGAGTTACGATGGAAAACCGGCCGACACTTCAGGACATCAGGGATGCCCACGAAAGGATCCGTGGCCTTGTCCACCGCACACCGGTCCTCACCTCCACGGCGATCAACGACATGTGCGAAGGGCAGCTCTTTTTCAAATGTGAGAATTTTCAGAAGGCTGGAGCTTTTAAGATCAGGGGCGCATGCCATGCCGTTTATTCCCTGAGCGAACAGGAAGCGCGGAAAGGGGTAGCGACCCATTCCTCCGGAAACCATGCGGCTGCCCTCGCCCTTGCGGCTCGGTGGCGGGGAATTCCCGCCTACGTTGTCATGCCCGAAAACGCCCCTTTCATCAAGAAAGCCGCTGTGGCGAACTATGGGGGGGAGATCTTTCTCTGCAAGCCGACCCTGGAAGCTCGCGAATATACCCTCACCCGGGTGGTCGAAAGCACGGGGGCGGCGTTCATCCACCCTTATAACGACCATCGCGTCATTGCAGGCCAGGGCACGGCAGCTCTCGAGCTTTGTGAAGAGATCCCTCGGCTGGATCTTGTGATTGCCCCTGTGGGCGGGGGAGGGCTTCTCAGCGGGACGGCGATCGCCGTGACATCCGTCTCGCCCGATACGGCCGTCATCGGCGCCGAGCCCGAAGAGGCTGATGACGCGTTTCGATCGCTTCAGAAGGGCGAAATCGTTCCGTCGGAAAATCCTGAGACGATCGCCGACGGGCTCAGAACGTCTCTCGGGAGCCTCACCTTTCCGATCATCCAGAGACATGTGAAGGAAATCATCACGGTGAGCGAAGAAGCAATCGTGCAGGCCATGCGCCACATCTGGGAACGGATGAAAATCGTTGTTGAACCTTCAGCAGCGGTTCCCCTGGCCGCGGTGTTGAGCGGGGGTAGAGACCTCAAGGGAATGAGGATCGGGATCATCCTCTCCGGAGGGAACGTGGATCTGGGCCACCTGCCCTGGCGTTGATCCACCGGGAAAAAGCCTGCCGTCAGCCCTGCTTCAGCTCCTGGAGCAGGGCTTTCTTGATTCCTTGAACCTTTTCCCTGTCTGCAACCTTCTCGCCTTCGAGGTTCCGCACATAGAATACATCCGCAATCTGATCCGCCCTGGTTGCGATCTTGGCGACCCGAATGTCGAGACCGAGGGTGAAGAGGGTGCGGGTGATCCGGTACAGAAGCCCTATTTGATCGGAAGCAAACACCTCGATCAGGGTAAAAAAATCAGATGAATCGTTGTCAACGATGACCTCCGGAGGCCGAACCGGGGACTTTGGAAGGAGAAAAACGGAGGGCAGGGCTTTTTCGTCGAGACGAGAGGATAGGTTCAGGTCCCCACTGAAGACCTGCCCCAGCTCTCTCCTCGCTTTGTTCCAGATATCGACTGAATGAAGCGGGTCAAGGGGGTTCGAAACCTTAAAAACGTCCACGGCCGTTCCATCCCTCCAGGTGTAAGCCTGCGCATCGAGAACATTGATGTTGTTCAGGGCCATGATCCCTGCGAGGTCGGAAAAGAGACCGGGCCGGTCTTCGGCGATGAAAAGCACCTCCCACACGCCCTCTGAGGCTTCCTCTCTTGCGTCGAGAAAAAAGAAGAGGGATGGGTCGCCCCTGGAGCGCTCACGGAGACTTCTCAAGGCTGTGATATGCCGAACCACATGGGCCGGCTTCGTGGCCAGGAGGTAGCGGGTTGTCATCGCTTCGAGGAGGGCGTCCAAGTCTTCGGCGGGGACGTCGCCCTCCGTCAGTTTCCGAACACGCTGCACCGTTTGCTCTACCCGATGGGTCGCATCCGGTGTGGCAAGATCCCCCTGCTCAAAGATGTGGAGCAGTTTGAAGAAAAGCTCTTCGACCAGATTCCTGATCCATCTGTTCCATGCCCTTGGTCCCGTGGCTCTGGCATCCGCCCACGTCAACAGGTAGAGCCTCTTAAGGCGTTCCGGGTTTTCGATCATCCGGGCCGCCTGGACGACCACTTTTTCATCATTCAGATCCCGCCTGGTGGCCGTCTGGGCGAGGAGAAGATGATGAGCCACGAGGAAAAGGATCTCCTTTCCCCGGCCTTCGTCATACCCGAAACGTTCCAGGATTTGCCGGGTGAGGAGAGTTCCTCTCCGGGCGTGGTTTTTTCCTGTCTTGCCGATGTCGTGGAAGAGGGCCGCAAGAAACAGCACCTCCGGGTCGGGTATCTCAACGAAAATGTCCAGGAGAAGAATCTCTTTTTCCTTTGCGAGGGTCTTCAGGTTATGCACGGTTTGCAAGGCGTGCGCCCCCACCGGGAAAATGTGATAACTGTCAAACTGCACCCTGTCGCGGATCCGGGAGAATTCCGGGATAAAGGCGTCCAGAAACCCCACCTCGTGCATCGCGTCGAGGGCCTCAAAGGCCCTCTGGCTTTTCATGATGCGTAGAAACCCTTCGACCGCCTCCGGAGACCTTCTGAAACGGTCATCCACAAGGTAGAGAAACTCCCGCACCAGGCGCTTCGATTCCAGGGAGAGAGGGATGCCCAGCCGGCATCCGGCCTCGTAGATTTTCATCAGCAGGGAGGGGTCTTGCAGAATGGACGTGGGTGAGGCAAAACCGAGTTCTCCTTCAGAGATCCTGAGAGAGGCCGGGAGATCCTCTGGAACAGGGTTTTCTGAACTCCGGTTCCTGTCGGAGAGGTGGGTGCGCAAAAAGGAGCGATGGATGGACTTGAGTGAGGCCATGGCGCTGTGGAGCCTGCCGAGAAAGTGTTCCACCCCGGGGACATCGTCCTGTTCCCGGTATCCGAGGGATTCAGCGATCCTGAACTGATAGTCATAGGTCAGGCGATCGTTTTTCCTGCCCGACAGGTAGTGGAGGCGGTTGCGGACCAAGCGGATGAAATCCACGCTCTTGCGGAGGTCTTCGAATTCCGGCTGGGAGAGTTCCCCGAGGTACTCCAGATCCCTCGGGATTCTCAGGTCCAGAAAAGCTTTCGCCAGCCAGAGGATCTGGTGGTAATCCCTGAGGCCGCCGACGCCCTCCTTGAGGTGCGGCTCCAGGAGATAACTTGCATCGCCGAAAATGGACATCCGGAGCTCGTTCTTCTCGACGAGCCATCGCTTGAATGTCCTCGCCCTTTTGTGAATCGCTTTTTTCTCAAACTCGGAGACAAACGCGAGATACAGGGGAGAATCGCCGCAGATGAACCTCGCATCCATCATGGAGGTGAGTGTTTCCAGGTTCTCCCTGGCAAGACCCAGGCAATCCCTGATGGTCCGGATTCCGTAGCCGAGCTCGAACCCCATATCCCAAAGGGGGTAGAAGACCTCCTCCACGAGGGATTTGACCATGGAGGGTATTCGTGGGCCGAAGAGCACCATGACATCAATGTCAGAGAACAGGCAGAGATCTCTCCTTCCGTACCCTCCCAGGGCAACGAAGGCGAAGGGGAGTTTCTTCCTGAAAAGGTCCTGCCCGGCGCGGCTCTCCTGAAGGCTTCTGCGGAAATACTGATCCATGATCTCCGTATACTGATCTTGGAAAGGCTCTCCTCCGTTTCCGTCGGAAAGCCGGGCGATCAGTCCGGCTCTGGCGTTCTTCAGTTCCTGGATGGGGGATCTCACGGATGTTCCTTTCAATACCCTTGGCACTGTCGGAGAGGACCGTCTGTACTCCTCGCCGGAGAAAGGCGAGTCGAACCCAGGGACGCCTCTCTGCGGGCAAGGAAAACATCACAAGGTCAAGAGCTATGGGTGGTGCGGCCTGGAGCGCTCCACAGACCTTTTCGTGTCAGATGGCATCTTTTCCCGTTTCGCCGGTTCTGATGCGGATCGCATCGTCCACGGGAATGATGAAAATCTTTCCGTCCCCGATCTGGCCGGTCCGCGCTTTTTCCTGGATCACCCTCACCGCCTCCTGCACCAGGTCATCGTCCAGGACCACTTCCACTTTGATCTTGGAAACAAAGTCCACCTGGTACTCCGCACCCCGGTATACCTCCCTGTGGCCCCTCTGCCGGCCGAAACCCCTCACCTCCGAGACCGTGAGCCCCTTGACCCCGACGGTGGCGAGGCCTTCTTTGACGTCGTCCAGCTTGAAAGGCTTGATGATCGCTTCCACTTTTTTCATGTTTCACACTCCTTTCGGAAAAATGGCGAGAGCAACCTACCGCAAGTACCGAAAATCCTGATTGGACCCATCCCAGCCGTCTGCCAGTATGGTGTACCTTATATTTCCTAACTTCAATGTCATTTCGAA